>JANOOJ010000136.1:0-2398 GCA_031421295.1 Novosphingobium sp. | reverse complement strand
CGAGCGGATGCGCGTCGATGCCGCAACCTATCGCGGCGAGGATGACAAGGGCCGCGCCTTTTCGGTCAGCGCAGGCAATGCAGCGCAGGCTTCGGCAAGCGAGCCGGTGGTGCGGATGAACGAGCTGATCGCCCGCATCCTACTGGCCGACGGCCCCGCCGAACTCACCGCGCGCGATGGGACTTACGATTTTTCGGCACAGCAGATCGCGGTCAACGGACCGGTCGAATTTCTCGCCGCCGATGGCTACCGGATGTCGACCAGCGGTGTCTCGATCGATTTGCGCGGTCGCCGGGTGGTCGGTTCGGGCGGGGTCTCGGGCTCGATTCCGGCCGGCACGTTCAGCGCCGACCGGATCATTGCCGACCTCGGCGCGCGGACCTTGATGCTCGATGGCAATGCGCGCCTCTCGATGGTTCCGGGCAAGCTGCGGCGATGAGCGCGCAACGCCCCTTTCCGGCTGCCGCCAAACCTTCTAGGAACGATGCTATGGCTCGCCCCACAATCTCCTCGCTCGCCCTGCGTGCTTTTGCCGGCGGTCTGACGCTCGGCCTCGCGATGCTCGCGGGAGGCAGCTATTTCGCGTCGGCGCAGGCGATTTCCGGGCACAACAGCGACGCCCCGGTAAACTACGCGGCTGACCGGATCGAGTTGCAGGATCGCCAGAACCGCGTCGTGCTGTCGGGCAATGTCGATATCGCGCAGGCTGGCCTCAAGCTGCGCGCGGCGCGCACCACGGTGGCCTATACCGACGCCGGATCGCTCAAGATCCAGCGGATCGACGCGACCGGCGGGGTCAACGTCAGCCGTGGCAATGAAACCGCGCGCGGCGATGTCGCGATCTACGATTTCAACCGCCGGATCATCACCATGGCGGGCAATGTCGCGCTGCGCCGCGGCGGGGACACGCTCAGCGGGGGACGACTGGTGATCGATCTCGCCAGCGGTGTTTCGAGCATCGACGGACGCGCGGGCGGCGGCTCTTCGGCGGTCGGTGCCCCGGTCGGTTCGTCGAACGGCGGGCGGGTTTCGGGAACGTTCTCGGTTCCGAAAAAGAATTGAGCGTCCGCGCTGGCGACGCGGCAATGGGTCTCCCGGCCCTTCGCCAGATGCTGCTGGCGATGATCGGCACTGCGACCGAACCCCGGCTCGATCGGCTCTCGTTACAGGACTGGACCCGGCTCGACGCAATGGCGGCGCAGCACCGCCTCCAGCCCCTGCTCCATGCACGATATGCCGCGACTGCGGATATTCCTGCGGAACTTCGGCAAGGCTGGCGCTCGGAACATCGCCTGGCCGCAATAGCCGCAATGGCCCAGCGCGCGGAACTGATCGAGACGGTGCGACTGCTCGAGACGGAGGGCATTGCGCCGCTGGCGCTCAAGGGTGCCTGGCTGGCGCGGCACGCCTATCCCGAGGCAGCGCTGCGGCCATGCCGCGATATCGATCTGCTGGTCCCCCAAGACGCCGTAATCGAAGCGTTCGAAGTGCTGACAGCCGCTGGCCATCGTTTGACCCAGCCGCCCGAAATGTCGCTTGCGGACACGCTGCGGATCGAAAAGCACCTGCCCCCGCTCGTCGCCCCTCGCGGCACGGTGATCGAGCTTCACCACCGGTTGTGGGAACCCGATGGACGGCTCGATCACGGCTCGCCGCTGGCCGATCTCGCCGCGATCCGGGCGCGGGCGTGGCGCGATGCAGACGGCATTGCCTATCCCCAAGGGGCCGACATGCTCGGTCATCTGATCGTCCACGCGGTCTATAGCCACCGCTTCGATTGTGGCCCGCTGCTGCTGACCGATATCGATTTCCTGCTGCGCGAGGTTACGATCGACTGGACACAGTTCTGGGCTGACGCGGCGCGCGAAGGATGGCGCGACGGCGCGCGGCTGGTTCTTGAACTGGTCGTCCGCTATCGCCCGGGGGTGCCGATCGCGTTCGATGCCGGACCTCCGGTCCCCGCCGAACTGCTCGCCAGCGCGCCCGATCTGCTGCTTCAGGACCTCGATACCCGCAAAAGCGCACGGGTGCTTGCAGCCACACTCAAGGGTGGTCCCGCGATGCTCGCGCGCCGGGCCCGGGGAGAACGCACCGCCACCGACGCGCCGCTGGTCCAGCGCGACATGACGAGCGAGGGTGGCAGGCTCCGCTGGGCATGGTCGCGGCTGACGCGCACCGTCGGCGATCTTGCCCACGCCGACGTGCGCCGCCAGTCGCGTCAGTTGGCGCAGCTCAGCCGCTGGCTGGACCGCTGATGCGGGTGCTGATCGTCGGCCTCAACTATGCGCCCGAGCCGGTCGGGATCGGTCCCTACACCGCCGGGCTCGCCGAGGCTTTGGTCGAGCGCGGTCACCAGGTCGCGGTGATCGCCGGCCAGCCCTATTACCCGCAGTGGCGC
>JANOOJ010000135.1:0-19247 GCA_031421295.1 Novosphingobium sp. | reverse complement strand
CCGGTCGCGGACGATATGCACCACCGGAACGGTGCGCGCCTTGACCTGGCCGTAGGCGTGGACCAGCGCGAACCAATCGCACTGCCAGCGGTTCTTGCGATCGACGCGCAAGCCTTCGGGCGCGCCACGGGCGAACACATCGCGGCCCAGCCGGTCGCGCGCCATGACCCGCGCCGCCGCCTCGCGCATCGCGCCCAGCCGCTGGAGCCGCAGTTGTAGGCGCAGCGCCAGTTCCTCGGGACTCGGGTCCTCCTGCTCCTCGCGCGGGAGCAGCAGCGCCGACTTGAGATAGGCCAGCCACGCCGCCATCACGAGGTAATCGGCCGCCAGCTCCAGCCGCAAAGCCTCGGCCCGCTCGATATAGATCAAATACTGATCGACCAGCGCGAGGATCGAAATCCGCCGCAAATCGACCTTCTGCCGCCGCGCCAGATCGAGCAGCAGATCGAGCGGGCCTTCCCAGCCGTCGAGCTCAAGATAGAGCGCCGAATCGTCGTTCGGGGCCGAAGCCGGGCCATCCCAATCATCGCCGATCAGCGGCAGCGCGGGTTCGAGGATCAGTCCACTCATGCCGCCGCCAGTCGCAGCAGCGCATCGCGCTTGGCGATAAGCTCCCCTTGGCGTGCCATGTCCGGCGTCGTGACTCGCGTCCCCGCCAGCGCCCGCGCCAGCCGCGCCGCGCCGCGTTCGGACAGCGCGGGCAGCGCCTTGGCAATCCCCACCATGTCGTCCATCCGGCCCCAACAGTTGAGCGCAATGTCGCAGCCCGCCGCAATCGAGCGCGCGGCGCGCTCGGGGATCGTGCCCGAGAGTGCCTCCATATCGAGGTCGTCGGTCAGCAGCAGACCATCGAAGCCGATCTCGCCGCGGATCACATGCTCGATCACATAGGGCGACTGGGTGGCGGGGTGCTCGGCATCCCATGCAGTGAACAAGAGGTGCCCGGTCATGCCGATCGGTGCCGCCGAAAGCGTCTTGAACGGCTCCAGGTCACTCTGTAGCTCCGCCTCGCTGGCGGTGACGGTGGGCATTTCCTTATGCGTATCGGTCGTGGTTCGGCCGTGCCCGGGCATATGCTTGATCGTGCCGACGATACCGGCTGCGGCCAATCCATCGAGGATCGCGCGGCCCAATGCCGCCACGCGCATCGGCTCGCTCCCCAGCGCCCGGTCGCCGATCACATTGTTGGCGTCGGGCTGGCGCACATCGAGCAAAGGCGCGTGATCGACGGTGATGCCAACTTCGGCAAGGTCCCAGCCCAGCGCCTCGGCATTGCTGCGCGCCGCCTCGATCGCGCTGGCCGGAGCGAGATCGTAGAGCCGGTCGAAGTCCTCGCCCGAGGGATAGGGCAACCACTCGGGCGGCTTCATCCGCGCGACCCTTCCGCCTTCCTGATCGATGCTGATCAGCAGGTGCTCGCGCCCGTGAATTTCGCGCAGGGCATCGGTCAACGCGCGCAGCTGCCGGCGATTTTCCACATTGCGCCCGAACACGATGTAGCCCGCCGGATCGGCATCGCGAAAAAACGCGCGCTCGTCGGCGGTTAGCACTGTGCCGGAAAGACCGAAGATTGCGGGCGTCATGCCCGTAAAAGTCGCACTCACGCGCCACTTACGCAAGCCGGGGTCCACTAGAGTGTGTGGATAGTACGATCGCTCGATGCCCACCCCGCTGCGACTAGGCCGCTACGCGACCAAGTCTCGCTCCCCTCCCGCAGGCGGGAGGGGTTGGGGGTGGGCGAGTCTATTTCACCTGGCAGGACAATCCCGCGGACTTCAACCGGCTGCACAGCGCGCCCGCCGCCGCCGCATCGCTCGCTACCGCCTGCAGGCGGTAGACGGTGCCGATATCGGCCTTGCCCGCGATCACCCGGTGCGGCAGACCCGACAGCGCACTGTACTGCTGCGCCAGCTTGGCCCAGCCCGCTTCAGCCGCCGCCTGCGACGAAAACGCGGCGACCTGCACGCCGACGCCGCCGCTTGCAGCGGGCGCTGCCGCGCCGGGCTTCGCGGCAATATCGACCGAAGGCTTCGGAACAGTGGCGCCACCGCCGAGCTGCGCGGGACGCGTCTGGCCTTCGGATACGGCAAAGCTCGAATCGCCGGTGCCATCGAACTTCTTGCCGCCCGCGTCCTTGGGCGCTTCCTTGTACGGCGTGCTCGGGGCTTCGATGGTGCTGCCATCGGCGACCAGTGCGGGATCGGGCGTGCGGTGCGAGAACCACCAGATCGCCCCGACGATCGCGCCCAGCGCAATCAGGCCGAGCACGATAAAGCCCATGATCCGGCCGCTATCGACCCCTTCCTCGGCGTAATCGCCGTCGGATTCGAGCCAGGGCAGCCGCTCTTCCTCGTCATTGAGCGCAAGCTGTTCGGTCTCCAGCGGTTCGTCGGCAGTGTTGTCCCACTCGGTCGTCGGGGTGCCCGCTATCGGTTCTTCATCATCGCGAATGCCATCGGTGCCCGTCATGGTCACATTTCCTCCACCGCCTGAACGCCCAGCAGGGCGAGGCCATTATGGATAAGTTGCCCGATTTGCGTGGCAAGATAAAGCCTTGCACTGCTCAGTTCACTATCTTGTGCCACGATGAAGCGCTTTTCGGGGCGGTCGTTGCCCAAGTTCCAGTACCCGTGGAGCGCCCCGGCGAGGTCATAGAGGTAGAACGCGACGCGGTGCGGCTCGCGCGCCGCTGCCGCCGCTTCGACCAGCCGCGGGAATTGCGCCGCCAGCTTGACCAGTGCCAGTTCCTCCTCACCCAGCCTCTCGATGTGGTCGGGCGACGGCATGATGCCCTCCGCCGCCGCCTTGCGCAGGGTCGAATGGATCCGGGCATGGGCATATTGCACATAGAACACCGGATTGTCCTTCGAGGCTTCGACCACCTTGGCGAAATCGAAGTCCATCTGCGCTTCAGGCTTGCGGGTCAGCATGGTGAAGCGGACCACGTCCTTGCCGACTTCCTGCACCACATCGGCGAGCGTGACGAAATTGCCCGAGCGCTTGGACATCTTGACCGGCTCGCCATTGCGCAGGAGCTGAACCATCTGGACCAGCTTGACGTCGAACGGTTTGGTTTTTCCCGCGCCTTCGGTCAGCGCGGCGACCGCTGCGCGGATGCGCTTGACGGTGCCGGCATGATCCGCGCCCCAGATGTCGATCAGCGCATCGGCGGTGGCGGCCTTCTGGAAGTGATAGGCGAGATCGGCCCCGAAATAGGTCCAGTTGCCGTCGCTCTTCCTGATCGGGCGATCCTGATCGTCGCCGAATTTGGTCGAGCGGAACAGTGGCAGTTCGACCGGCTCCCAATCGTCCAGTGTCTTGCCTTTGGGCGCTTCGAGCACGCCATCGTAAACCAGATCATGCGCGCGCAGCCAGGCCTCGGCCTCCTCCGGCTTGCCCGCCGCCTGCAGCTCGGCCTCGGACGAAAACAGATCGTGATGGATGCCGAGCAGCGCGAGATCGGCACGGATCATCACCAGCATCGCCGCGACCGCGCGGGTGCGGAACAGGACGAGCCATTCGCTCTCGGGCGCGGCGGCGTATGCGTTACCGAATTCCGCAGCGAGTTCGGTCGCCACCGGAATCAGATAGTCGCCCGGGTATAGTCCCTCAGGGACTTCACCAATCACTGCGCCCAATGCCTCGCGGTAGCGCAGATGGACCGAGCGGGCGAGCGTATCGACCTGTCCCCCGGCGTCGTTGACGTAATATTCGCGGATCACCTTGTGGCCAGCATGTTCGAGCAGCGCGGCCAGCGCATCGCCCACTACCGCGCCCCGGCAATGCCCCATATGCATCGGCCCGGTCGGGTTGGCGGAGACGTATTCGATGTTGACCGTGCTGCCGCCGCCCATGGTCGAGCGGCCATAATCGGCCCCCAGCGCCGCAATCGCGCGCAGTTCGGTCAGCCAGCTTGCGGCATCGAGGCGGAGGTTGATGAAGCCCGGCCCGGCAATTTCGGCGCTGGTGACCTGCGGCAGCCTGGTCAGCTCGTTCGCCAGCGCCTCGGCCAGCGCGCGCGGGTTCAGCCCCGCAGGCTTGGCGAGCACCATCGCGGCATTGGTGGAGAGATCGCCATGCGCCGGATCGCGCGGCGGCTCGACGGTCACATTGGCGCGGTTGAGCCCGGCCGGCAGCGTGCCCGCGGCTTCGAGCGCATCGAGCGCAGCGGCGATATGGCCCGCAAAGGCAGCGTGGAGGGTAGACGTTCCGGACATGGCGCGCGGTTAGCCGGTTTGGATGTGGAGGGCCACCCCTCCCGCAGGCGGGAGGGGCTGCGAGACTTGGCAGCTTGCTGCCTAGTCGCAGCGGGGTGGGCCTGTCGGCCCACGCGACCTTGCGGTCGCGCCCACCCCTCGCCCCTCCCGCCTGCGGGAGGGGAACAGTCACCTAGCGCGTGGCGTTATACGCCAGTTGCTTTTCATTGAGCTGGAAGCCGAGCAGCACCTCGAACGTCGCCCGGGCAACTGCGGCGCGAACTTCGGGTTCGGTTAGCGGATCGATCGCCGCGTCGGTATCGCCCGCCTTGCGCTTGCGGGTGATCCGTGCGCGGATATCGGCGGGCAACGTGGCTTCGGCGCGGTCGATATAGGCGCCGCCCTGTGCGCTGGCCTGCGCGCGTTCCTGCCCGTCGGCGAAGTTGATCGTGACGGTGCCGACGCGCTTGGCGATCACGGCATTGCCGCCGCGCAGGATGGTGACGAAATAGGGCAGCTGGACCTGGCGGGCACCGCGCACATCGGCGCGGCGCGCGAGCACGTCGAAGGTTGCTGCGGCATAGACCTTGTCCGCCCCTTCGCTGCAGGTGCTGCGGACATTGGTCATGCTAGCGACCACGTCGATCGCGCGCGCATCGGTGCTGCCCGGCGTGCTGAACAGCGTGACGTCGCCGGTATAGTCGGGGATCCCGACCGCCGGGCAGGCGCTGCGGACCGCGGTGATGCCGACACCCTCATCGACCACCAGATCGCCCGTAGTCCGGCATCCGGCCAGTGCCAGCACAATGAAAGCGGCGGCAAGCAGGCGTTTGGTAGAAGTCATGCAGGAATCCTTGGAAGTGCTCGCGCCGTCCCTAGCGGCGCGCATGCGAAAGCGCTAGAGGCCGCGACATGAACGCGCCCTTTCCACGTCCCGACAAGCTGCCACTGCGCCTGCTGATAGCCGCCCCGCGCGGTTTCTGCGCCGGGGTCGATCGCGCGATCGAGATTGTCGAGCGCGCGCTCGACCGGTTCGGCGGGCCGGTGTTCGTCCGGCACGAGATCGTCCACAACCGCTTCGTCGTCGATGCGCTCAAGGCCAAGGGCGCGGTGTTCGTCGAAGAGCTCGACGAAGTGCCCGATGGCGCGCCGGTGGTGTTCAGCGCGCATGGCGTGCCCAAATCGGTCCCCGCCGACGCCGATGCGCGCGGACTCGACTGGCTTGATGCGACCTGCCCGCTGGTCAGCAAGGTCCACCGCCAAGCCGAACGCCACCTGGAGGCAGGGCGACATATCCTGTTCATTGGTCACCGCGGCCACCCCGAAGTGATCGGGACAATGGGCCAGGTCCCGGCCGGGACGATCACACTGATCGAAACGCTGGCGGATATCGCCAGCCTGCCGTTTGCCGCCGATGCCAGACTGGCGTTCCTGACCCAGACCACCCTGTCGGTCGACGATACGGCACAGATCGTCGCGGCGTTGCGGGCACGCTACCCCGAGATCGCCGGGCCCAAGGCCGAGGACATCTGCTACGCCACCTCCAACCGCCAGGCCGCGGTCAAGGCCATCGCTCCGCAGTGTGAGCTGGTGCTGGTGATCGGTGCACCCAACAGCTCCAACTCGGTCCGGCTGGTCGAAGTGGCCGAGCGCTGCGGCACCCAGGCGCGGCTGATCCAGCGCGGCGCGGAAATCCAGGCGGACTGGCTCGACGAAGTGACCACGCTGGGCCTGACCGCCGGGGCTTCGGCGCCCGAGGAACTGATCCGCGAAGTGGTCGCCCGGATCGCCGAATTCCGCGCTGTCACCGCCGAGGAACTGGTCACCGCAGAAGAAAAAATGGTCTTCAAACTGCCGCGCCAGCTGATCGGCTGAGACGGCGGCGTGGCAGTCTATACCCAGCTGGGTGCCGAGGTGCTGGCGCAGCTGATCGCCGAATTCGATGTCGGCGAACTGCGCTCCGTCAAAGGCATTGCCGAAGGCGTATCCAATTCCAACTGGCTGGTCGAAACCACCGGCGCGGAGGGCTCCAACAACAACCGGGGGGGCGCGCGGTTCATCCTGACGATGTACGAAATGCGGCTCAAGATCGCCGAGCTGCCGTTCTTCTTGGGCTTGCTCGATCACCTCGCGGCGCGCGGTTGTCCGGTGCCGCGCACGATCCATGATCGCAGCGATGCGAAGTTCCGGATGCTCGACGGCAAGGCGGTGGCGCTGATCGAGTTCCTGCCCGGTGTCTCGGTCTCGCAGCCCACCCCGGCGCAGGCACACGCGGTTGGCCACGCGCTGGCGCAGATGCACAGCGCGGCGCGCGACTTCCCGCAAGCCCGCGAGAACGCGCTGGGACTGACGGAATGGCGGCGGCTGGCCGATGCCTGCACCCCGGCTGGCCTCGACGGGATCGAGCCCGGGCTGGCGGCGCTGGTCGAGCGCGAGCTCACCCTGCTGGCCGCAGGGTGGCCGCAGGACTTGCCGCGCTCGGTGGTCCATTCGGACCTGTTTCCGGACAATGTGCTGATGCTGGGCAATGAAGTCAGCGGGCTGATCGATTTCTACTTCGCCTGCACCGATCTGACCGCTTACGACATCGCGGTGACGCATGCCGCGTGGTGCTTCGATGCCAGCGGAACGCGCTTCGATCCGGCGCTGTCGCAGGCGCTGCTTGCCGGATACGGCGAATTGACCGTTGCCGAGCGCGCCGCTTTGCCGATTCTCGCGCGCGGTGCGGCGCTGCGGTTCCTGCTGACCCGTGCCTATGATTGGATGAACACCCCGGCGGGGGCCTTGGTGACACGCAAGGATCCGCTAGCCTTCGCGCGGCGGCTGGCGTTCTACGCGGACCCGGCCAATGCCGGAGTGTTCGCATGAAGCAGGTCGAGATTTTCACCGACGGGGCCTGCAAGGGCAACCCCGGCCCCGGCGGCTGGGGCGCGATCCTGCGGATGGGCAAGCACGAAAAGGAGCTGTCCGGTTCCGAACCGCTGACCACCAACAACCGCATGGAGATGACCGGCGCAATCCGCGCCCTGGAAGCCTTGATCGAGCCTTGCGAAGTCGCGCTACACACCGACAGCAAATATGTGATCGACGGCATCACCAAATGGGTCGCGGGGTGGAAGCGTAACGGTTGGCAAAACGCGAGCAGGAAGCCCGTGCGCAACGCCGATCTGTGGCACGAACTGATCGCCGCCGAGCTGCGCCACAAGGTCAGCTGGGTCTGGGTCAAAGGCCATGACGGTCACCCGGAAAACGAGCGCGCCGACAAGCTTGCCAGCGACGCGGCGCTCAGCGTTTAGCCAAACCGGCTGGCGAGATAGGGCGCGGGGTCGACTGCACCGGTCGGCTTGCCCAGCAACAGCCCGGCGGCGAGCTGCGCCGCCGCGGGTGCGGTCTGGATGCCGAACCCGCCCTGCCCGGCGAACCAGAAGAACCCCGGACACGCGGCATCGAAGCCATAGACCGGCAGTCGATCGGGCGCGAAAGTGCGCAGCCCCGCCCAGCGGTGTTCGACCCGCTCGATCTGCCAGTCGACCACATCGCCCAAGCGGTCGATCGCCAGTGCCACGTCCAGCTCCTCGGGCGCAGCATCGCAGGGCGCGCTCTGCGTCTCATCGTGCGGGCTGAGCCACAAGCGCCCCGCCTCGGGCTTGAAATAAAATGCCCCGCCCAGATCGAGCACCAGCGGAAGGTCGGTCGGCGGCGCGGGCGCGGTGCGCAGCTGGGCAACGGTGCGGCGCAGCGGCACCAGTCCCACTGGGCGCACTCCGGCGAGCTGCGCCACCGGATCGGCCCAGGCTCCGGCGGCATTGACCAGCATATCGCATTTCAGCTCCCGGCCATTCGCAAGGCTTAGCATCCAACCGCTCGAAGTCCGTTCGGCGCGCTTCAGCTCCGCGTTGCACAGGACCTGCGAATGGTGATCGCGCGCAGTCTTCAGATAGAGCGCGTGCAGCCCCGCGACGTCGATGTCGCTGCAATCTGGTTCGAGCGCGCCCGCAGTCCAGTCCTCGCGCAGACCGGGGATGCGCGTGAGCAAACCCTGACGGTCGAGGTCCACGACCCACACCCCGGAAACGCGCAAGCCAATGGCGAACTTCTCCAGCGCGAGTTGCTGGCCCGAGCGCGCAATCGTCAGCGCGCCGCGCGCACCAAGCAGCCGATGCTCGCGCAGAAATGCCCCCGAGGCAGTCGTCAGCGGCTGGATTTGCCGACCGCCGTAGCTCTCGGTCCAGAACGCCGCAGAGCGCCCGGTGGCATGGTAGCCCGGCTGCGCTTCGGTTTCGAGCAGCACCACCGAGGCATGCGGAGCAAGCTCGGCCGCGAGCGAGGCACCCGCCATTCCGGCCCCGATGATGGCGACATCGTAGCGCAGCGTCGTCACGCCGCAGCCTGGCGGTCGAAAAACTCGTCGATTGCGGCCAGCGCGCGGTCGCGAATGGAATCCGTCTCGCGCAGGATTTCGTGGCCTGCATCCTCGAAGCGCAAGAATTCCGCGTGGGGCAGCCGCCGTGCCGCGCGTTCGACCGGCGCGATTGCGACCAGTTGGTCCGCCGCGGTCGCTATTATCAGGAGCGGCGTGACGATCTTCTCCAGCGCGCCCGGCCGACCGAGTTCGCGCATCGAGGCGTAGGAGCGCTCGACCCAGCCCCAACTGCCCGGGCCCATGGCGGTTTCCGGGCGCTGCGTCCGCCACCACAGCCGGTCGGCGGAGCGCTCGGGATCATGCGTCAGGGCCAGCCCATGACCGCTCAGGCGATGATCCGGCTTGGTGCTGTATTTCCATGCCGGGCGGCGCGGATCGCCGATCCGGCACATCAGCCGCGCAGCGCCGTGCAGCAGCCACGCCGGAAGCCCGCGCGAGGCGAAGCCGAGCATCGGCGCACACAGCACTGCGGCAGCGGGATCGATCCGCCGGGCCGCCAGCGCGCGCAGCACAAGATGTGCCCCCATCGAATGCGCGACGATAACTCGCGGCCCTAGTGCAGGGTCGCCCCACTGTTCCCAGAAGGTGGCGAGATCGCTTACCCATGTCAGGAAATCGTCGATATGTCCGGTCTCGTCGTCGGCCCCCAGCCGTCCCGAACCCGCCTGTCCGCGCCAGTCGAGCGCGGTTACCGCCCAGCCCCGGCGGTGCCAGTAATCGAGCGTTTCGAAATATTTCTCATAGGCATCGCCGCGTCCACCCATGAACAGCAGCGAACCGCGCGGCTTGGTCGGCACCGCCCAGTCGATCCGCCGGATCGCGTGACCATCGGCGGCAACCCAGCTGGACTCGGTCGCTGCGGCCGGGATGGCGCGACGATCGAACGGGGCGGCCCCGGGATTGGTAGCAATGTTAGGGATAATTCCACCCTCTTGCGGTTGGTTACTTTTTGGTAAGCCATGGCATCTACAGAGGATCCCCGGACCAGGGGGCTTTCGATGCAAGGCGGGTATTTTTCCTACGGATTGCTGGGAACATTGGCAATCGCGCTGCTGATTGCCGCGTTTACCGACCTGCGCCGACGTCAAATCGATAATTGGCTGAATGCGGGTATCGCGCTGGGCGCGCCATTGTTCTGGTACGCCAGCGGCCTGTCGCTGTGGCCCGGCGTGGCCTGGCAGATCGGGATCGCCTTCGCTTCGTTCATCGTCCTTGCCGGACTGTTTGCGATCCGCGCCATGGGCGGGGGTGACGTCAAGCTGCTCACCGCGCTGGCGCTGTGGATCCAGCCCGCATGGTTCCTCAAGCTGCTCATCATGATGGCGCTGGTTGGCGGCTTGCTGACAATCGTCTGCGGGGCCTGGCACATCGCCCGGCGCCAGCGCGACCGACTGGCCGTGCCTTATGGGGTGGCGATCGCCACCGCCGGGCTGTGGGTGCTCGCCAGTCAATATCTTCCCGCACAGTCTGTCGTCGGCGGGCTTGGGTGAACCGGATTTTAACCACTTTGCCCCAAGTATCACGTTGAACTTGGGGATTATCAGGGGGCTGCTTAGCCATGGATAAGAAGAAGCTGATGCTACTGCTGGGCGCGCTGGTCATTGCGATCGGCACCGCCATGGCCGCTCGAAGCCTGTTTGCCGGTGCATCCGCGCCGCAAGCCGAGGCCGCTGTCCCGCAAGGACCGAAGGTTTTGGTCGCCCAGCGGGCGCTGCCGGTCGGTACCATCATCACGGCGGATTCGATCTCGTTCCAGCAGTGGCCCAAGGAGATGGTGCAGGACGCCTATTTCATCGACGGTGAAGCCGATATGACCAAGCTGCTTGGCACGGTCGTGCGCTTCCCGGTCACGGCCGGCCAGCCGGTCACGCAAGGTGCGCTGGTGAGCCCCGGCGATCGCGGCTTCCTGGCGGCGGCGCTTGGCCCCGGCATGCGCGCCGTGACGATCCCGGTTTCCGCCAAGACCGGCGTCGGCGGCTTCGTCTTCCCGGGCGACCATGTCGATCTCGTCCTCACCCAGACCGTCAAGGCCGACGAAGGCCAGGCGCTCAAGGCTTCAGAAACCGTGCTGCGCAACTTGCGCGTGCTCGCCACCGACCAGTCGACCGAAAGCGAGACCGTCGAAGGCAAGACCGTGGTTCGCGCCTTCCGTACCGTCACCCTCGAAGTGACGCCGCGGATCGCCGAAAAGGTTGCCGTGGCGCAGACCATCGGCACGCTCAGCCTCGCGCTGCGCAGCCTTGCCGACAACCAGTCCGAACTTGAGCGGGCGATTGCCAGCGGCACCGTCAAGGTCCCGGTCGGCGCATCGAAGGAAGAGGAAGACAAGCTCCTCAACCAGGCGATGAACCGTCCGCAGGACGGCATGAGCACCTTCGTTACCGGCGGCGACGTGTCGCGCTTCCAACGCACCTCGATGCCGCAGGCGCGCGTGGCCCCGACCTACTCCGCGCCGAACTATTCGCAATACGGACGCAGCACGACCACGGTCGTCCAGCCCAAGGGCCCGGTGGTCCGCGTGACGCGCGGCAAGTCCACGGTCGAAGTGTCCGTGGGAGGAAACTGAGATGCGTAACGGAATTCAGGGCGTGATCAGCGTCACTCGGAAAGGCACAGCGATGAAGCGCCGTCTTGCAACCACTCTTCTGACTGCGGCCTGCGCGATTTCGCCGCTTGCCCTGGTCGCCGCCACCCCGGCCCAGGCCCAGGTGGTTGCGCGTCCGGCCAACGACATCACCCTGTCGATCGGGCGCGGCCAGCTGGTCACCGTCGGCGGTAACATGGCCGACGTGTTTGTCGCCAACGACAGCGTCGCCGATGTCCAGGTGAAGTCGGCGCGCCAGCTCTACGTCTTCGGCAAGGCCGGCGGCGAGACCACGGTTTACGCCAGCAATGCGGCCGGCGATGTCGTGTGGTCGGCGAACGTCCGGGTCGGCTCGAACCTCGAAAGCGTCGATCAGATGCTGCGTCTGGCGATGCCCGATGCCAAGATTGCGGTTTCGACGATGGGCACCGGCACCTTCCTGCTGACCGGCACCGTTGCCGCCCCCGAGGATGCGGCCGAGGCGCAGCGCCTAGTCGCGGCCTTCGTCGGCAAAGATGCCAATGTCATCACACGCCTAAAAATGGCAACCCCGCTGCAGGTCAATCTGCAAGTCAGGATCGCCGAAGTCAGCCGTTCGCTGGTCAAGTCATTCGGCGTGAATCTCACGACAATCGACGGCAGCAGCGGCTTCCAGTTCGGTATCGGCCAAGGCCGGTCGAACTTCGCGCCGACGGTCTATGCCGGGCCGAACCAGGCGCTGGGCATCGGCAACAGGGTTCAGGTACCCGACCCCAACGACCCGACCAAGATGATCGATGGCACGTCGGTCAATCCGATCACGTCCGGCTCGACAATCGCGGGTATGGGAAGGCTGCTTGGACTCAACCTGCTAGGCGCGCTCGACGCGGGCGAGACCGCCGGTCTGGTAACCACGCTCGCCTCGCCGAACCTGACCGCGCTGTCGGGGGAAACTGCCGACTTTCTGGCGGGCGGCGAATATCCGATCCCGATCAGCCAGGGACTTGGCAGCACGTCGATCGAATACAAGAAATACGGGGTGAGCCTTGCTTACACCCCGACCGTGCTGTCCAACGGCCGGATCTCGATCCGGGTCCGCCCCGAAGTTTCGGAGCTTTCGACACAAGGTTCGGTCACGCTCAATGGCTTCGTCGTTCCGGCACTGACAATTCGCCGTGCCGAAACGACGGTTGAGCTCGGCTCGGGTCAAAGTTTCATGATCGCGGGGCTGCTGAGCAACGGTTCGCAGAACACCGTGCAGAAATTGCCCGGAGTTGGCGACGTCCCGATCATCGGGGCGCTGTTCCGTTCAACCAACTTCCGGCGTGGCGAGACCGAACTGGTGATCGTCGTAACGCCGTATCTGGTCCAGCCGGTCAACGCCAACGACATCAAGCTGCCGACCGACGGCTACCAGTCACCCAATGATGCCCAGCGCATCTTCGGCAATATGGAAAGCAACGGAAAGAGCGGTCAGGACCGGCCCAAGCCCTCGGCCACGCCCGAAGCGGCCCCGCCGCCCAAGGTCGGACTGGATGAGGAAGCCGCACCCGTCGCCGCTCCAAAACGGACCGGACGCAATCAGCAAGCTGTGGCCGCCCCGGTGCCCGCACCCGGCTTTAACCTGAACTGAGAGAGGGGATGACCATGCTCAAACTTCGCACCAAGACGGTCCAGACCGCTCTCGCCCTGTCGCTCGGCCTTGCCCTCACGGGCTGCGGCGGAATGGCCAGCAATTCAAGCCTCGAAAGCATTCACCAGCCGGTGGTGTCGCGGACCAACTATACGCTGGACGTGACCACCGGCCCGGGCGGCCTTTCCATACCCGAGCAGCGCCGCCTCGCCGGCTGGTTCGAGACGCTCAACCTCAAATACGGCGACCGGATCTCGGTCGATGACCCGCTCAGCAGCGGGGCCACCCATTCGGCGGTCGAAGCGGTTGCTTCGCGCTACGGCCTGCTGGTCAGCGACGATGCCCCGGTCACCCCGGGCTACGTCAACGCCGGCACCGCCCGAATTGTCGTCAGCCGCTCGTCGGCGACGGTTCCGGGCTGCCCCGACTGGTCGAGCAATTCGGATACCAATCTGCGCAACGGCACCAGCGGCAACTACGGCTGCGCCACCAACGGCAATTTCGCCGCGATGGTCGCCAACCCCGAACACCTGATCAAGGGTGAAAACGGGACCGGCGAAACCGTGGTGGTCAGTGCGACCAAGGCAATCGACAGCTACCGTGCGGCCCCGCCGACCGGTGAAAAGGGTCTCAAATCCAACTCGACCGAAGGCGGGAAGTAAATCATGAACGCTCCTTGGAAACCTGGCACGCAAGGCACCCGCGATCCGTTCGCGGCCTTTATCTGCGACGATGCCGCGCTCGATGTCCTGCGTCCGGTCGTGATCGAAATGGGCTGGCAGCCCGAAAAGTGCAACAAGGGCGGGCTGCGTAACGCGGTCCAGTCGCTCTCGATCACCGCCAGCCCGAACATCCTGATGGTCGATCTGTCGGAAAGCGGCGATCCGATCAACGACATCAACGCGCTGGCCGAAGTCTGCGAACCCGGAACGGTGGTGATTGCCATCGGCCAGGTCAACGACGTGCGGCTGTACCGCGATCTGCTGTCCAGCGGGATCAACGATTACTTGCTCAAGCCGCTGTCGCCAGGGCAGCTCCGCGATGCGCTGGTCAATGCGCAGGCGATCTTCGCTTCGCCCAAAAGCCATGACGCCAGCGCGGTCAAAAAGCACATCTCGACCGCTGTCATCGGCACGCGCGGCGGGGTCGGCGCTTCGACCCTGGCGACGTCGCTCGCCTGGCTGTTCAGCGCCGATCACAAGCTGCCGACCGCCCTGCTCGATCTCGACGTCCACTTCGGCACCGGGGCGCTGAGCCTCGATCTCGAGCCGGGCCGCGGCCTGACCGACGCGATCGAGAACCCGAGCCGGATCGACGGACTGTTCATCGAACGTGCGATGATCCGCGCCAACGACAATCTGGCGATCCTTTCGGCCGAAGCGCCGATCAATTCGCCGCTGATGACCGATGGTTCGGCCTTCGTGCAGCTGGAGGAAGAATTCCGCCAGGCGTTCGAGATGACGCTGATCGATCTGCCGCGCAACATGCTGATCAACTTCCCGCACTTGCTGGCGGAAGTGAACGTGGTCCTGATCATTACCGAAATGACTTTGGCCTCGGCGCGCGATGCGATCCGCATCCTGTCGTGGCTCAAGAGCAACGCCGGCCACGTCCAGCCGATCGTCATCGCCAACAAGGTGCAGACCAGCGTTGGCGAGATCAGCCGCGCCGATTTCGAGGCGTCGATCGAGCGCAAGATCAACTACACCATTCCCTATGACATCAAGGCCGCGGCCAATGCAGCCAAGCTGGGCCAGACCTTTGCCGATGCGAACCGCTCGTCGAAGGCCGGGACCGTGATGCGTGACATCGCCAAGGCGGTGATGGGGGTGAGCGAAGGTGAAGTCGCCGATGTGGGCGAGGCCGGCAAGAAGTCGCTGCTCGGCAAGATCGATTTCAAATCGATGCTCGCCAAGAAGGACAAGACCCCGGTTCCCGCGCGGGCGGGCTGAGGTTCGAACGGTTTGGAACCGGGCGGGTTCAACCGAGTCCCGCCCGGCTCCGATGAGGAAGGCATGGTGCACTGATGAGCTATATCCAGCTCCTGCTACTGGGTGCGGGCCTGATGACCATGATGGTCATGGGCTATGCCGCCTTTTCGGGTCCATCGGCGGCCAAGGAAGGCGCACGCCGCCTTCAGGCCGTGCGTTACCGCCATTCCGAAAGCACCAATGACAAGGTCGAAGCGCAGCTGCGCAAGGCCGTCGCCGCGCGCAAACCCAAGCTCCACCACATCGCCGGGTCGGAATCGCGGATTGCCGCGCTCGCCCTGCGGCTGCACCGCAGCGGCAAGACCTGGACCCTGACGCAATATCTATATGCCTCGTTGGGCATCGTGCTGGTCGTGACGATCATACTGTATCTCAAGACGGGGGCGGCACTGCTTTCGCTTGGGATCGGCGCGTTGTTTGGCGCCGGCATTCCGCACATGGTGGTCGGCTATTTCATCAAGAAGCGCGGCAATGCGTTCACCACCAAATTCCCCGACGCGATCGAGCTGCTGGTCCGCGGCCTGCGCTCGGGTCTGCCGGTGACCGAAACGCTCGGCGTGGTCTCGACCGAAGTTCCGGGCCCGGTGGGCGAAGAATTCAAGATGGTAACCGAACGGATTCGCATCGGCCGGACGATGGAGGAAGCCCTCCAGGAAACCGCCGACCGGCTCAACACTGCCGAGTTCAGCTTCTTCGTGATCACCCTGGCGATCCAGCGCGAGACCGGCGGCAATCTGGCCGAAACGCTCTCCAACCTCGCCAATGTGCTGCGCATGCGCGCGCAGATGAAGCTCAAGATTCGGGCAATGAGTTCTGAATCCAAGGCCTCCGCCTACATCGTCGGGTCGCTGCCGTTTCTGGTTTTCGGGATGATCTGGTGGATCAATCCCAAGTACCTCGCCGGATTCTTCACCGACGAACGGCTGATTGCGACCGGTCTTGGCGGCGCGGTGTGGATGAGCCTGGGTGCCTTCATCATGGCCAAGATGGTCAGTTTCGAAATCTGAGCGAGGGATAGACGAACATGCTCAATACCCCGCCCGGACCGACACTCCTCGGCATCGACGTCATCTGGGTCGGCACCTTGCTGGCCGCGCTGGCTTCGATCGCCGTGATGTTCGCAATCTATACCGCCGTGACCATCCGCGACCCGATGGCCAAGCGCGTCAAGGCGCTCAACGAGCGGCGCGAGCAGCTCAAGGCGGGGATCGTCACGACCAACGCCAGGAAACGCGCCAGCCTCATCCGCAAGAATGACACGACCGACCGGATGCGCGACACGCTGTCGATGCTCAAGGTCTTGCAGGACAGCCAGCTCCAGGCGGTCCAGCAGAAGCTGGCGCAGGCCGGTATCCGCAAGAAGGAATGGGGCGTTGCAATCATCTTTGCGCGCATGGTCTTGCCGATCGTGCTCGGCTCGATTGCCGCAGCAGTGATCTACTGGGCCAACTTCTTCCCCGAATGGGGCGGCATGAAGCGCCTGTTCGGCTTCGCCGCGATGGTTGGTGCGGGCTACAAAGGCCCTGACATCTATCTCGCCAATTTGATCAAGAAGCGCACCGACGCGGTTCGCAAGGGTCTGCCCGATGCGCTCGATCTGCTCGTCATCTGCGCCGAAGCCGGCCTGACGGTCGACGCTGCCTTCAACCGCGTGGCGCGCGAACTGGGCCGGGCCTATCCGGAATTGGGCGATGAATTCGCGCTGACCGCGATCGAACTCTCATTCCTCTCGGAACGGCGCAAGGCGTTTGAAAACCTGGCCTATCGCGTCAATCTCGATGCGGTGAAGGGCGTGACGACCACCATGGTCCAGACCGAACGCTATGGTACGCCGCTAGCCTCGGCATTGCGGGTGCTCTCGGCCGAATTCCGCAACGAGCGCATGATGCGCGCCGAAGAAAAGGCCGCACGGCTGCCCGCGATCATGACGATCCCGCTGATCCTGTTCATCCTGCCGGTGCTGTTCATCGTTATTCTCGGCCCGGCCGCCTGCTCGATCGCCGACGCCTTCGCGGCCAAGCCGGGGCAGTAATCTGATCGACCCGGGGGCGGCAAAACCGCCTCCGATTTAGGCTTTCACCACTTCCTGTTCGATCGCGCCGAAAATGCTGTGGTTCTTGGCGTCGCGCATCTCGATCCGGACCACGTCGCCATAGCGCAGGAACTCGGTCGTCGGCGCGCCCTTGGCGATCGTCTCGACCATCCGCAGTTCGGCGATGCAGCTATAGCCGCGCCCGCCCTCGGCCACCGGCCGTCCGGGCGAGCCATCGGGATCGCGGTTCGATACGGTGCCCGAGCCGATGATCGAGCCTGCTGCAATTTTCCGGGTCTTGGCCAGATGCGCGATCAGCGTGCCGAAATCGAACGTGCACTCCTCGCCCGCTTCGGCCCGGCCGAACGGTTGACCGTTGAGATCGACATGCAGCGCGCGGTTGAGCCGCCCGTCGCGCCACGCATCGCCCAGCACATCGGGGGTGACAAACACCGGCGAGAAATGCGTGGCGGGCTTGGCCTGGACGAAGCCGAACCCCTTGGCGAGTTCCCCCGGGATAAGGTTGCGCAGACTCACATCGTTGACCAGCCCGACCAGCCGGATGTGACCCAGCGCCGCCTCGGGCGTAACGCCCTGCGGGACATCATCGGTCACCACGCAGATTTCGGCCTCCATGTCGCAGCCCCAGACTTCGTCGGCCAGCGTGATGGGTTCGCGTCCACCGCGCAGATCGTCGCTGCCGCCCTGATACATCAGCGGATCGTGCCAGAAGCTGTCGGGCAGTTCGGCCCCGCGCGCCTTGCGCACCAGTTCGACGTGATTGACGTAGGCGCTGCCGTCGGCCCACTGGTAGGCGCGCGGCAGTGGCGCGGTCGCCTCGCGCTCGTGAAACCGTTTGCGCGGGATCGCCCCATGCTCAAGCTCGGTCGCCAGCGCTTCGAGCGAGGGGGCGTAGCGCTCCCAGCCATCGAGCGCGGCTTGCAAGGTGGGCACGATGTGATCGGCATCCGCATACCAGGCGAGATCGCCCGAGACGACGACGAGCCGCCCGTCGCGCCGCTGCGGCAAAGAGGCGAGTTTCATGCGTCGAGTCCTTCGTAATCGTCGATCCGGCCGCCATCGAGCGCCCGCACCTGTTCGGAAATACGCGCCAGCAGCGCCTTGAATTGAGCCTGCTCGGCAGAATCGAGCGCGGCGAACAAGCGTCGCTCCATCTCCAGCGCCAGTGGCATGATCTGCGCGTGCGTCGCCGCACCGTCTGGGGTCAGTTCGAGATGATGCGAACGCCCATCGGCAGCATTGGGGCTGCGCGCGGCCAGTCCGCGCTCTTCGAGCTCCTTGCAGGCACGATTGACCGCGACCTTGTCCATCCGGGTCTGGCCGACCAATTCGCGCTGGGTGCGCGGCCCTGCATCGCCCAGGATCGCCATGACCCGCCACTCGGGAATCTTGAGACCGAACCGCGCGCGATATTCATCGGCAATCCGGTTGCTCACCGCGTTCGACGTGACCGACAGCAGGTAGGGCAGGAAGTCGGCAAGGCGCGTGGTTTTGTCCGGCATGTGAACCGGTTCCTAATGCAACCGGTTTGGAACGCCAAGCACTCTATCCCGGCTTGACGGCATCGGGCGCGGCGGCGGCAATCGCCGGGATTTCGCGCAAACCCGCGTCGATCCGCACAAGCCGGGGATAGGGATCGAGCGGGAGTTCGAACCGGCGGGCGCTGTACAGCTGCGGGACCAGGCAGACGTCAGCCAGATTGGGCACCTCGCCGCCGAACAAGCCGGTCGCGGGTGCCTGTGCCTCCAGCGCGGCGAGCCCGTCACCCACCCAGCGGTGCAGCCAGCCCAGCACCGCCGGTTCGCCCTGCCCCATGTCCTGCCGCAAATAGGTCAGCACCCGCAGGTTCTGCAGCGGGTGGACTTCGGAGGCGATAGTCAGGGCCTGCGCCAGCGTGACCGCACGCTTCGCCGGGTCGGATGACACCATTTTGGGCTGTTCGAACTTCGCATCGAGGTAGTCGATGATTGCCAGCGACTGGCTCAGCTTGTGACCATCGATTTCGAGCAGCGGCACCAGCCCCAACGGGTTGAGCGCGCGATACGCCTCCCCGCGCTGTTCCCCTGCGGCCAGATCGACCGTGGTGGACCGATAGGCAACGCCCTTGAGATTGAGCACGATCCGCACCCGATAGGCGGCCGAAGAGCGCCAGTAGTCGTGGAGGACCACCTCGCTCATTGCGGCGAGAGGATCCCGGCCATGACGAAATCGATCGTATGCGCGCGGTAGTTGTCGCGCAGTTCCTCAGTCAGCGTGTCGCGGTCGAAGCAATGGCGCAGCACCAGCCGCGCTGAGAAAAACCGGTCGGCCGCGCCGGTCAGCGTGAAATAGAACAGCTGCGGATCGATATCGCGGAACACCCCTTGAGCCACGCCGTCGTTGATCAGC
>JANOOJ010000134.1:0-13643 GCA_031421295.1 Novosphingobium sp. | reverse complement strand
GCCGTCGTGATCAGATCGAGATCGTATTCGCGGGTCAGCCGCTCCTGGATGATTTCGAGGTGGAGCAGCCCGAGGAAGCCGCAGCGGAACCCGAAGCCGAGCGCGGCGCTGCTTTCCATCTCGAAGGAGAAGCTGGCGTCGTTCAAGCGAAGACGCGCGATGCTCTCGCGCAGCTTCTCGAAATCGGCGGCGTCGACCGGGAACAGCCCGCAGAACACCACCGGCTGGACTTCCTTGAAGCCGGGGAGCGCCTTGGTCGCGCCGCCCTTGACCGTGGTGATGGTGTCGCCGACCTTCGCCTGCGCGACTTCCTTGATCTGCGCGGTGATGAAGCCGATTTCGCCGGCCGAGAGGCTGTCGAGATCGGCGCGCTTGGGGGTGAAGCAGCCGACCCGGTCGATCAGATGCTCGGTGCCGCCGGCCATGAATTTGACGCTGAGGCCGCGTTTGATCACCCCGTCGATCACGCGGACGAGGATCACCACCCCGAGGTAGGGATCGTACCAGCTATCGACCAGCATTGCGGTGAGCGGGGCGGCGCGGTCGCCCTTGGGGGGCGGGATGCGGGTGACGATCGCCTCGAGGACTTCGGCGATGCCGATGCCGCTTTTGGCGCTGGTGAGGACGGCCTGGGAGGCGTCGAGGCCGATGATCTCCTCGATCTCGGCCTTGACCTTGTCGGGTTCGGCGGCGGGGAGATCGATTTTATTGATAACCGGGACGATTTCGTGGTCGTGCTCGATCGACTGGTAGACGTTGGCGAGGGTTTGGGCTTCGACGCCCTGGGCGGCGTCTACGACGAGGAGAGCGCCTTCGCAGGCGGCGAGGCTGCGGCTGACTTCATAGGCGAAGTCGACGTGGCCGGGGGTGTCCATCAGGTTGAGGGCGTAGGTCAGGCCATCGTGCGCGGTGTAGTTGAGGCGGACGGTCTGGGCCTTGATGGTGATCCCGCGTTCGCGCTCAATGTCCATGTTATCAAGCACTTGCGCGCTCATCTCGCGCTCGGTCAGCCCGCCGGTGTGCTGGATCAGCCGGTCGGCCAGGGTCGACTTGCCATGGTCGATATGCGCGATGATGGAAAAATTGCGGATCAGGGCCAAGTCAGTCATCGAGGCCCGTTAGCAGCGCCTTGGCGCGCTGTCAGCAAACCAATCAGGCCGCGCGGCTGGCTTTCAGCGCCGGATTGACCACGGCGAACTTGGGCAGGCTGAATCCGCCCGGTCCCTGACCCACCAGCGGATACTGCCCGGCAGGCAAGGCTGCCAGCGGCATTCCCGCAGCGGCAAGCAGATAGGGCGAGACCCGGTTGCGCGTGCACAGCCCGCCCGCCCCGTCCTCCACCAGCGACATCTCGAATTCGAGCCCCTGATTGTCCGGGCCAGACCGGCGGACCTTGGCAACTGCCAGCTGGCCGTCGCCGAAATCGACCACAAAGGCCGTGCCCAGCGGCACGTCCATCAGACCCTCGATCATCGCGCCGCTCTGCGAGAGGTTGCGCATCATCACCTCGTAGCGGTGATCTTCGTGGATCACCCCGACCTTGCGGAACATGGTACGGCGATCCGAGCGGCTCTTGCTTGGGCCTTGCGGTTCGATTTCCCACCTTCCGCTGGCCAGCGCTTCGCTGACCCGGTCGAAGGAAATTGCCCGCTCATAGACGAAGCCCTGGATCTGCTTGACCCGCAAATCGGCCACCATCGCCAGCTCGTCGAGTGTTTCGATACCCTCGGCGGTCGTATCGAGACCCAGTGCTTCGGCCAGGCTGACGATCGCGGTGATGATCGCGCCATTGCGGTTGCCCGGCTGGGTCACGCCGCGAATGAAGCTTTGATCGATCTTGATCTTGTCGAACGGCGCGTTCTTCAGATAGCCGAGCGAGGAATAGCCGGTCCCGAAATCGTCGAGCGCCAGCCGCACGCCGAGCCGCTTGAGCGCGCCAAACATGCGATCGGTGGAATCGCCGCTGCTCAGGAAAATGCTCTCGGTCAGCTCAAGCTCAAGCCGGTCGGGGGCGAGCTGTGAATTGGCGAGTGCCGAGGCAACGATTGCGGGAAGTCCCTCATTGGCGAACTGCGCGGGCGAGACGTTGACGGCTATGCGGATATTGCCGGGCAATTGGGCAGCGTCGTCGCAGGCCCGGCGCAGCGCCCATTCGCCCAGCGCACCGATCAACTGGGAATCTTCGGCGATCGGAATGAACACCGCCGGCGAGACCGAGCCAAGTTCGGGATGGTCCCAACGCATCAATGCTTCGAGCCCGACCACGCAATTCGACTTGGCATCTACCAGCGGCTGATAGGCGAGATGCAACTGATCCTTGCCGAGGGCATCGCGCAGCTCTTCCTCAAGGCGGCGACGCTGTTCGGCCTGGCTGTGGAGGTCGCTCGAATAGAAGCGGAACTGACCGCGCCCGCCGCCTTTCGAGGCATAGAGGGCAAGGTCGGCGCTGCGGATCACCTCTTCACTGTTGATCCCGTCGTAGGGCGCGATGGCGATGCCGACCGAAGCCCCGATAACACAGCGGCTGCCCTCGATCGAATAGGGCTGCGAGACCATCGCGATGTTGGTTTTCGCGATCTCACCCAGCCGCCCGCGATCGTCGATGTCGGGCAGAATGATCTGGAATTCATCGCCGCCGAGCCGACCGATTTCGCAGCCCTTTTCGGTCACCACGCGTTGCAGGCGGTTGGCGACCTGCTTGAGCAATTCGTCCCCGGCCGGGTGACCAAGCGTGTCGTTCACCTGCTTGAAGCGATCGAGATCGATCATCATCACCGCGCAGCACCGCTTGGCGACCTTGTAAGCGGTCAGCGTCGCGTTGAGCCGCTGTGACATGCGATGGCGATTGGCGAGGCCGGTGAGCGAATCGTACATCGCCATGCGCGAGGCATCGCGCTGGCTGCGGCGGCTCTCGGTCACGTCTGCACCGTTGCCGTAATAGCCGGTGAAATCGCCGGCAGCGCTGAATTGCGGGCGCCCCGAAATCGACCACCAGGCCTCCTCACCCTCGACGGCCGCGCGCACCGCAAGGTCGGCGAAAGTCTTACGCGCGCTGAAGATCAGCGGGAGCGTGCGTTCGACCGTATCGTCGGTTTCACGCTCGAGGATGAACAATGCGTGGAATGGCTGCCCGAATATCTCATCGCGGTTGCGGTTAAGGCGTTCGGGCACGCAGTCCGAAATATAGGTGACCCGGCCCTCGGCGTCGCTCGACCAGAACCAACCAAGTCCCGACTTCTCGTAATCGTGCAGCAGCTTCATCGCGATCTGCTCGCTCGCCGCAGGGGAGATGGCGGCGCCGGGGATCGGCGACCGGCTGCCCAGCAAGCCTTTGAACCGCCCCAATGCACCGTCTCGTTCGCCCAACTTACCCGTCCCGCCTGGAGTTGTCGTAATCGACCACCATCGCAATAAAGATATTTGGTTTCCGAAACGCTAAAGAAATCGCCGAAAATTGAGGGAAACTGCGCCGTAACGGATCGGTTGCCAATCGAAGTTTTATGCCGGCTTGCGGGCCAGCGGAGCACGGCTCGCGGTGGGCAATGGCGACGCAATCAGCGCCATCCGACCGCCTTCGTCAAGCGCCAGAGGCACTGCGAACTCCACGCCCAGGCGATCGTCCTGACACCAGCGCGCCGTGGCGGTGACAATCTGTCCAGCGCCGAACAATATTCGAAAGATCGTGCCTGGCGGTACATTCCACAGCCCCTCGACCAGCGCTCCGGTCGAGGAAATGTTCCTGATCGTCGCATGGTATTGCTGCCCGCCGTGATCGAGCACCACCTTGCGCAGCATCATCTGGCGTGAGGCACGCGCCGAGCGCGGGCCTTGCGCGATGGCGGTGAGGCCGCTGGCCAGCTTGCTGCGCGCCGCATCGGCACTGAGGGCCTTCTCGTAGATATAACCCTGCACGTGACTGCAGCCCAGCATCCTCACCAAGTCGAGTTCATCGAGCGTTTCGACTCCCTCGGCGGAGGTTTCCATGCCCAATGCTTCCGCCAGGCTGACGATCGCGGCGATGATCGCGCCGTTGCGGCTACCCGCTATCGTTGCGCCCCGAACGAAGCTCTGATCGATTTTGATCTTGTCGAACGGCGCTTTCTTCAGATAGCCGAGCGAGGAATATCCGGTTCCGAAATCGTCGAGCGCCAGCCGCACGCCGACCCGCTTGAGCGCCGCGAACATCGCATCGGTATTCTCGCCCTCGTTGAGAAATACGCTTTCGGTAATCTCCAGCTCAAGCCGCGCCGGATCGACCTGCGCTGCTGCCAGCGCATGGGTGACGATCGCCGGAAGCGCCGGATTAGCGAACTGGAGCGGGGACACATTGACCGCCACCCGCACTCCGTTGGGGAATTTGGCAAGGTCATGGCAGGCGGTTCGCAGCGCCCATTCGCCGATCTGGGCAATCAATCCCGCATCTTCGGCGACCGGAATGAACTTGGCCGGCGACATCGGCCCCTTGGTGGGATGCGTCCATCGGAGGAGCGCCTCAAAGCCGGTGATGCGCTCGGTGACGGTGTGCACGACCGGCTGGTAGTGCAGTTCCAGCCCGCCGTTGCTGATGGCGTCGCGCAAGTCCTGCTCCAGCTGGCGGCGCTCCTCGGCATCGCTGTGCAGATCTTCGGCGTAAAAGTGGAAGCGCCCGCGGCCGCTGTCCTTGGCTGCGTATAGCGCCAGATCGGCATTGCGGATCAGCGCTTCGGATGTGACCCCGTCGTGCGGCGAGAGGGCGATCCCGAGCGAGGCTCCGATGACGACGCGGTGACCCTCGATCGAATAAGGCTGCGACAGGTCCTCGATGATCCGCGCCGCAAGAGCGGCGAGGTCCTCACGTCGGATACGACCGGGCAGCACGATTTGGAATTCGTCGCCCCCAAGCCGACCAACGCGCCCGACTTTATCGACCGTCCGTTCGAGCCGCTGCGCCACCTGCTTGAGCAGCGCATCCCCGGCCGGGTGGCCCATCGTATCGTTGACCTGTTTGAACCGGTCGAGATCGAGCAGGAAAACCGCGCAGGTGCGATGATCGACATGCGGTGCCGCAAGAATTTTCTCGAGCGTCTGCGACATCTGAAACCGGTTGGCGAGCCCGGTCAGCGAGTCGTAATGGGCGAGCCGCGAGGCGTGCTCGTCCGAGCGGCGCTTTTCGGTCAGGTCGGTGCCCGAGCCGCGAAAGCCGATGAAGTTATTGAAGTCGTCGAAAATGGGTCGGCCAGAGATCGACCACCACCGCTCCTCGATGGTCGAGGCCGCCCGGACCGCCAATTCCTGGAATGACGAGCGCGCCGAGAGGTGGAACGACAGGCTGCGTTCGCTTTCGCGGCTTTGCGCGTCCAGGTTGAACAGCTCGGAAAACGGTCGCCCCGCCAGACTGCCCGGATCGCGCCGCAGGATGTCGCCAACGGTGGAGGACACGTAGTTGATTGTCCCACGCCGGTCGGTTTCCCAGAACCAGCCCTGTCCGGTCTGTTCGTAATCGGAGAGGATTTCTTCGGCGCGCTGCTGAGCCCGCATCCGGTGGCGCTGTTCGGCCGCAGCGATGGCCTCCTGACGCGCTTGGCGAATGGCCGCATAAATCCCCGCCCCGCCACCGGCAAACAGAGCAATGAACGTGCCGGGCGAGCCGACCACTAGCGAAACCCCGGTCCACAAGCCGACCACTGCGGTGATTACCGAGGCGTGACGGCCGCTCAGCAGGATTGACGCAACAATCGAGAGCACGACCAACACGCCTACCACGTCAGGCCATGCGGCACCGCTTCGCTGGGTCGCCCAAAGCGCGGCGCCGATGCCAAACAGCAGCATGGGGACGCCGACGACCAGCAGCTTGGCACCGTGGCGCAGGACCGGTTGATCAACCAACCCATCTTCGTGCCGAAGGAACACGCGCGACAGGCCCGCCGCGCCCATCGCCGATATCATCAACGCCGCACTGCCGAGCGACGGCAGCGAGAGCGACGATCCGGCGACCAGCGCGATCGCGGCAATGAAGGCAGGAATGATCAACTTCCAGTTGCGCGTGATCAGCGACTGGTGAGTTACCTGGCCGGGACGGATAAAATTGCTCGACGACCGTTGAAGCGGCGAAATCGGGACGACCTCGGCCAAGGCCGGGATCGGGCGCGTAGGCACAGCAGCGGGCTCAGGCACCCGCACGGCATCGTCGTCTGTTCTCCTGGCCGATTGCTCCGTCATTGCCGCCTTCATGCGCGCGGTGCACTTGCAAAAACGTTAACCATCGGGCCGAGACCGGCAGAAATCCGGGACGTTGACCCAGATGCTGACCATGCTTGAAATGCAGCATTGCGGGGGTATGGTCGCACCACGGCGCGGCATCCAGCGCATGTCCGGGGATCGCTTTCAGCCCGGATCGGAGGAACACCACTTGACCATAAGTGCCAGCACCGGATTTTGCACGGAAGCAAGCTGCGGACGGAGGGTTGCCGCCTGATGCGCCACATCGCAATCATCGGGTCCGGCCCGGCCGGATATTACAGCGCCGAAGCCGCACAAAAGCGGTGGGGCGACGATGTCCGGGTGGATATTTTCGATCGGCTGCCGGTTCCTTACGGCCTGATCCGCACCGGGGTTGCACCCGATCACCAGTCGATCAAGGCGGTTGCGCGGCGCTATGAGGCGGTGGCGTTGGCGGACAACGTCCGGTTTGTCGGTAATGTGACCATCGGCCAAGACATCAGCATAGAGGAATTGCAGGGGCTTTACGACGCGGTGGTGCTGGCAACCGGCGCACCCAATGACCGGGCGCTCGACATCCCCGGTGCCGACCTCGCCAATGCCTTGGGCAGTGCCGCCTTCGTCGGCTGGTACAACGGCCATCCCCAGTTCGCCGGGCTCGATCCCGATCTGTCGGGCGAAACCGCAGTCGTCATCGGCATGGGCAATGTCGCGCTCGATGTCGCCCGCATCCTCGCCAAGACGCGCGACGAATTCGCGGGCAGTGATATTGTCGGGCATGCGCTCGTCGCGCTGATGGGCTCGGGCATCCGGCGCATCGTGATTGTCGGGCGGCGCGGTCCGCATCAAATCATGATGACCCCCAAGGAACTGGGCGAGCTAGGCCATCTGTCGCGCGCCGCGCCGCGCGTCGATCCGGCGGATTTGCCCGAGCTGGGCGAAGACGCGCTGCTGGAGCCGGGCCTGCGCAAATCGGTCACGCATCTCCGCAGCTTCGCCGCGATCCCCGAAAGCCACCGCGCCGATATGCCGCTGGAGGTCGAGTTCGATTTCTTTGCCTCGCCCCATGCGCTGGTCGGTAGCGGAAAGGTCGAGGGGATCGAGGTCGAGCGCACCCGGATCGAAGCGGGGCGGGCGGTGGGTAGCGGCGAGTATTACACCATCCCCGCCAGCCTGGTGGTCAGCTGCATCGGCTATCAGACGTCGCCAATCTCGGGAGTGCCGTTCGACGAGCGCGCGGGCCGGTTCGCCAATGACGAAGGGCGGATCCTCCCCGGGCTGTACTGCGTTGGCTGGGCGCGGCGCGGTCCCTCGGGCACGATCGGAACCAATCGCCCCGATGGCTATTCGGTGATCGAACGGATCGCCGAGGACATCGGCAGCGGATCGGGCAAGCAGGGCCGCGCCGGGCTCGACGCGCTGGCGGAGGCACGCGGTCTGGACGTCGTCACCTTCCGCGACTGGAAGAAGATCGAGCAGGTGGAAACGAGCCGCGCGCGCGACGGTGCCCCGCGTGAGAAGTTCGTCCATGTGGCAGCGATGATCGCAGCGCGGGGCGAAGCCTAGCGCGCGTGCTTCGACAGGCTCAGCATGATCGGTTGTAGGCGGATACTCCAAACCCGCTCAGCCTGAGCTTGTCGAAGGCCGCGCGCCACACTTGCACAACGCGCCGCATTCCGCTTGCCCCGCTGCGCACCACATGATTTAATCGAACGATTAAGAAAAGTGCCGATCGAACGAGGAGCCCGCCATGCCCGCCTATGACCTGATCATTCGCAACGGAACCATCGTCGATGGCACCGGCACCCCCAGCTTCAGCGGCGACATCGCGGTCAAGGACGGGCTGATCGCGGCGGTAGGTGCAGTGCACGGCGATGCGGCACAGGAGATTGACGCCGGTGGCAAAATCGTCGCGCCGGGCTGGGTCGATATTCACACGCACTATGACGGCCAGGCCACTTGGGACGCCGAGATGGCCCCTTCCAGCTGGCACGGCGTCACCACGGTCGTCATGGGCAATTGCGGGGTCGGGTTCGCCCCCGCCGCGCCCGACAGTCACGAGTGGCTAATCGGGTTGATGGAAGGCGTCGAGGACATTCCCGGCACCGCGCTCGCCGAGGGAATGAAGTGGAACTGGGAGACCTTCCCCGAATATCTCGACGCACTCGAAGCCATGCCGCGCGCAATCGACGTCGGCACCCACGTCCCCCACGGTGCGGTGCGCGCCTATGTGCTGCGCGAGCGCGAGATGCCGGGCGCCGTTCCGACCGAGGCCGATATCGCCGCGATGTCCGCGATCGTCGAGGACGGGCTGCGCGCGGGTGCGCTGGGCTTCTCCACCTCGCGCACGGTGATCCACAAGTCGGTCGACGGCGAAGTCGTCCCCGGCACCACCGCTACCGCCGAAGAGCTGATCGGGATCGGCCGCGCGATGGGCCGGGTCGGCCACGGGGTGTTCGAAATGGCCAGCGACCTCAACCGCGAGTGGAAGGAATTCGAATGGATGGGCGCACTCAGCCGCGAGACCGGGCTGCCGGTGACCTTCGCCGCGCTCCAGTCGATTGCCAAGGAACTGCCGCTAAGCGAGCAAATCGCCGAGATGCGCGCGCAGAACGACAATGGCGCGAACATCGTCGCGCAGATCGCGCTGCGCGGCAATGGCATCATCATGGCGTGGCGCGGCACGGTCCATCCGTTCCGCTTCAAGCCGAGCTGGAAAGCGATCATGGAACTGCCGTGGGATGAGCAGAAGGCGAGGTTGCTCGACCCCACGTTCAAGGCCCTGCTGCTCGCCGAGACCAATGATTTCAGCGAAGCACCGCAGGACATCATCGGCCTGCTGATGGTGGTCGCCGGCGGCTGGGCCATGCAGTTCGAGATGGACGAAGATTTTGACTACGAGCCGCAAGCCGAAGCGAGCATTGCCGCGCGGGCAGCCGCCAAGGGCGTGTCTCCGCAAGAATACGCCTATGATCTGCTGACCGCCGACGACGCCACCGGCTTCGTCTATCTCCCGATCCTCAACTACGCCGACGGCAATCTCGATTTCCTCGAAGCGCTGCAGGCCAGCGACGATTGCGTGAACTCGTTGTCCGACGGCGGCGCGCATTGCGGGACGATCTGCGACGCGGCGAGCCCCACCTTCATGCTCCAGCACTGGGTCCGCGATCGCAAGCGCGGCGGGCGGATTTCACTGGAAATGGCAGTGAAGCGACAGTGTCACGACACCGCGCGGCTTTACGGCCTAGACGATCGCGGGGTGCTCGCGCCGGGCTATCTCGCCGACATCAACGTGATCGATCTTGATGCGATCAAGCTCAATCGCCCGTGGCTGGCGTTCGATCTGCCCGCCGGCGGAAAGCGCCTGCTCCAGACCGCCGAAGGCTACGTCTGCACGATCAAGGGCGGAACGGTGACCTTCAAGGACGGCAAATGGACCGGCGCCACCCCCGGCGGCCTGATCCGCGGGCCGCAGCGGGCCGAGATGCTGGAGGCGGCGGAGTAGCTACTCGGCCGCTTCGGGCAATACTGGCACATCGTCGGCATAGCGCGGCGTAGCTTCGATCAGAGGGACATCCTCGATCTCGCCTTTTCCGATCTCAATACCCTTGTCGTGCAAGCGTCGCCCAGACGACAGGACATTGCGCTCAAAGCTGCCGACGAAATCGTTGTACTTGCGCACCGCGCGATCAAGGCCCGAGCCCATGCCCTTCAAGTGTTCTGCTGCGGTCTTCAGCCGCCCGTAAAGTTCCGCCCCGGCCCTCCCGATTTCGACCGCTTCGCGCGCGATGGTGTCCTGCTTCCACACCATCGCCACCGTCCGGGCAATGGCGACCAGATTGGTCGGACTGGCAAGCAGCACGCGATTGCGGAAGGCGAAGTCCCACAGCTCGGGATCATGTTCGAGCGCCGCGGCAACGAAATGCTCGCCCGGAACGAACATCACCACATAGTCCGGCGCTTCGTCGAACTGGCTCTGGTAGCTCTTGGCACCCAACGTCTGGACATGGTTGCGCATCGAACGGGCATGAAGGTCAAGGTGGCGCTTGCGTTCGGCATCGTCGGTGCATTCGAACGCCGCCTGATAGGCGTTGAGCGAAACCTTGGCGTCGATCACGAGGATTTTCTGGCCAGGCACCCGCACAACCGCATCGGGTCGCAAACGACCGTCCTCGGTGTCGATCGAATGCTCGAGGTGGAAATCGGTGTGTTCGCTCAGGCCCGACTGTTCGAGCACGTTCTGCAGCGCGCGTTCGCCCCAGCGCCCGCGCGCCTTGGGCGCGTTGGTCAGTGAATTGCCGAGCCGCTGGGCCTCGGCGCGGATCGCTTCCTGCCCTGCCCGCATTTCGTTGATTACGCCGTGGAGGTGGCTGAACGAATCCGCGCGCTTCGCTTCCAGCGAGGCGACTTGGTCCTCGTAGGACTTGAGACGGTCCCCAACGGGCGCAAGCAAGGCCTTGATCCGCGCCTCGTTCTTCTCCTCCGACTGCGAGAACCGGTCCTGCGCACGCTGGAGAAACGCTTCCTGCGCCTGCCCGAGTATCTTGGCCCCCGCCGCCTCGAACTCGCGCTTCAGGCTTTCCTGGGCTTCGATCAGGCTGGCTTTCTGATCGGCAAAGTTGGCGGCATTGGCGGCGAGGGTCGCGCGTTCTTCCAGCGCGGCGAGCAGTTTGGCGTCGAGATCACCGTTCTCTGTTTCCTTGGCAGCGAGGCGCGCGCGCAGATCGGCGACCGGACGCGAGCCAAAAAACCAGCCCAAAACTATGCCGCTTATAAGCGCACCGACGGCGATCAGAACTTCTATCATCATGACACCCTCGCTAGCTGCTGGGGTGGCAAGTGCGCCTTGCCACCCTGCAACTGGAACGATCAGGTGGCGAACCACCCTTTAAAGTTAGCCATTGCTTCGTCCTCAGTCGGAAAACCGAAATCGGACTGGCGCACGCAGGTAGTCCCGTCAGACGAGAGCAATACCCAAAAGCAAAGGTCATCGATCCAGCGCAGCACGAACGGCGGACAGCGCATGGCTGTTTCCTTTGTACTTACGAATGGAGATTTATTGAGAAAACCCGTCAGGGAGGCAGCAGAACAAGGGTCTACGCTTTCACACCCGCTATGCCGCCTCTTGATGGGCGTTTTGCAGGCAAGGCGGTACTCGCGTCGGCTCGTCGTCGCATGTGACTTTGAATCTCAAGTTTTTGAGGTTGCGCGCTCTCCAGCGTGACGATCAGTCGATAGGCGCCTCCGTGAATCAGAACGAAGGCGGAACTTCTCATAATTTTGCGTCTTGGCCAAGTCCCCGTTTCGAGAACCGGTGGAAAAACCTCAAGCCGCCTTGCGCAGCTTCTCCAGCTTCTTGAGCGCCATCTGGCGTTTGAGCCGCGAGAGGTGATCGATGAACAATATGCCTTCGAGGTGGTCCATCTCGTGCTGGAGGCAGGTCGCCATCAGCCCGGTCATGTCCTCTTCGTGGACCTTGCCGTCGAGGTCCTGCCAGCGCGCGCGAATATGCGCGGGGCGTTCGACGTCGGCGTAGATTTCGGGGACCGAGAGGCAGCCTTCGGAATAGACCGCGTGCTCCTGCGACGGATCGAGAATCTCGGGATTGATGAACACGCGCGGATCGTGCTTGACCGGCTGGTGGGTATGATGATGCCCGCCGTGTTCCTCGCAAACTTCGGGCTCGGCGTCCTCATCGGGTTCCTGCAGATCCATTACCAGCACCCGGCTGGGCACCCCGAGCTGGATCGCGGCGAGTCCGATGCCGGGGGCGTCGTACATCGTCTCGAACATGTCGGCCACGAGCGACTTGAGCTCGTCATCGAACCTGGTGACGGGCGCAGAGATCTGTTTGAGCAGCGGATCGGGAACTTCAAGGATTTCGCGGATAGCCATCGCGCTCAGGTAAGGATTGGCCGCAAAATGGTCAACCACTGCGGAACCGGTACGCGCGCGGCGCGTTGCTTTTGCAGGATCTAAGGAGAATTTCGATGGCTGCAATCCGCGATAAAATCGTCGAGCTGGAAACCCGCTTTTGGCAATCGATGGTCGATAAGGACCCGGCAACTGCCCAGGCGATGATCGCCGACGAGTGCCTGATTACCGGGCCGATGGGTTCGATGAAGATCGACCCGGACAAATACGCGCAAATGACGCGCGACGGAAAGTGGACGCTCGACAAATTCGATTTCAGCGATGTCAACGTGGTCTGTCCGTCGGACGATGTCGCGGTGATTGCCTACAAGGTCCACCAGACCGGGACAATGGGCGACAAGGCGATGGACCTCAACTGCGCCGACGCGACAACCTGGGTGCGCGAAGGCCAAGATTGGAAGTGCGCATTGCACACCGAAACGGTGTTGGAGACGCCGAAAGTCTAGTCGACCGACCGGTCGAGAAACAGGCAAGCGAAGGCCAGCACGCTGACTGCGGTGGCGATCGGCAGCCACCAGTGGAAGAACTGCCAATAGACCTCCGCCGTCCACGCCCCGGTGCGGACATCGACGAATTTACCCAGCGGGTTTCGTTCGATCTGCTGCGTGGTCGCCCACAAGGCCGGGAGCGCCGACGCGGCCAGCGCGTTCAGCCAGCCCCACAGGATGCGGCTGCGCCGCATCACCCCATCGGTCGCCGCGCGCGAAGTGCCTGCGCCAAGGTGCCTTCGTCGAGGTAATCGAGTTCGCCGCCCACCGGCAGCCCATGCGCCAGCTGGGTGATCCGTACCGGATAGCCCTCCAGCCGCTCGGCGATGTAATGCGCGGTGGTCTGGCCTTCGAGGGTGGCGTTCATTGCCAGCACCACCTCGTCGATTCCACCGGCCGCGACGCGCTCGATCAGCGGGCCGATCGCCAGATTCTCGGGCCGGACGCCGTCGAGCGCGGAAAGCTTCCCGCCCAACACATGGTAGCGCCCCGCGAACAGCCGCGCGCGGTCGAGCGCCCACAAGTCCGCCACGTCCTCGACCACACAAAGCGAGCGCGCATCGCGGCGCGGATCGGCGCAGATCGCGCAGGGGCTGGCGGTGTCGACATTGCCGCAGGTGGCGCATTCGATCAGCGCGCCGCGCACCTGGGCCAGCGCTTCGAGCAGCTGAACCAGCGACGTCTCGCGCCGCTTGATCAGCCAAAGCACCGCGCGCCGCGCCGAGCGCGGGCCCAGCCCGGGCAGCCGCGACAGCGCGGCGGTCAGCGTCTCGATCTCTTGCGATGCCATGCCCGTCCGGATAGGGACCTTTGCACAAGAAATGAACCGAAAAGCCCCTCCCCCTGTGAGGGGGAGGTTGGGTGGGGGTGTACTGCCGCAGCGTCGAGGCTCGGCGACGCCGCGCACTCCCACCCCAACCCCACCCCCGGGGGGGGGGGGGTGAGAGGGGGGGTATTCGGGGTGCGGGGCATCTTCATTGGGCCGCCCGGGTTCGGCGTCCCGGCGCGGCCCGCGGGGGTGGG
>JANOOJ010000133.1:0-15917 GCA_031421295.1 Novosphingobium sp. | reverse complement strand
TCGAGCATGAACTGGGTCAGGCTGCGCATGAACCGCTGGCGGCGCAGCAGCCGCTTGGGCGAAAATCCGAAGGCGCGGTGGCACACCCGCTCGACCGTGCGTTGCGGGGCACCGACCTGCGCTACAAGCTGGCCGACGGTCACGACATCGGGATCGACGATTGCAGCATGGATCGCCAGAATCCGCGCCTCGTCGGCCACCGGTTCGTCGATCCGCTGCATGAAATAGTCGCGGATCGTCGCGAGCGCCGCCGCATCGTCATCCGGGCCGTCGATCAGCGCGCGGGCCAGCGGCGCGAACGGCGCAAAAGTTGGATGTGCCAGTCCATCGACCACCGCATCGGCCAGCGCAGCGGCGGGCGCGGCGACAAATTTCGCCCAGCCCAACGGCAGCAAGCCAATCCCCCACAGCCGACTGTTGCCGATTGAAAAGCGCACCGCCGTCTTGCTCGGCCCGGTGACAACAAACCGCAATCCTTCGAGGCGCGCACCCTCCAGCGTCTCGGTATCGAGCGGCGTGCCGGAGATGAAGCGGAGATTGCCCCACTCGGGCTGGACCTGGTCGGTAACCGTGCCGCCATCGGACACGACGATGTCCGCCCGATAAAACGTGGTGAAATAGCGTTGCAGTTCAGGCGGCGGGGCATGAAACCGCGCCGCGACGGTACATTCAGGCGACACCGAAGATTTTCCCGGCTCTGTTATTCGGCAACCCTGCGGAACCGGGCCGCGCTTGGCAATGATCCATATCGATCAGGACGCCGATTGCGGTTGGTGCAGCAGCTGCACCGCCGCGCCCGCTGCGGCAGCCCGGGCCCGCGCCGCGGCACGCAGTACGGGATGCTCAAGGCTGGCATATTTGCGCGGGCTCATCCCCATGAAAGCCCGGAAATCGCGGACGAAATGCGCCTGGTCGACATATTGCCAGTCGAGCGTGCTGAGCCACGTCAGCGAGGGATCGAGCATGAATTGCGCCAGGCTGCGCAAAAAGCGCTGGCGGCGCAGTAGCAGCTTGGGCGGGAAGCCGAAGGCGCGCAGACACAGCCGCTCGAGCGAGCGGATTGAGATCGCCATGCGCTCGGCGAAGTCACTCACCGTGCCGAGATCGGGGTCGAGCAGCGCGGCGTGGGCGGCCAGAATGCGTGCCTCGTCCTCGGCCGGTTGGGTGCGGGCAAGCAGGCCGGTCAGGAACGCATCGATCCGCGCGGCTTCGGCGGGCGGATCGGGCAGAACCCCGAACAGCGTGTCCAGCAGCGCCGGAAACCGCGCGAAGGCAGGGTCGGTGTCGCCGTCGGAAAAGCGGTTGGCGCTGGCTTCGGCAGGCGCGCCGACGAACCGCGCCCAGCCCAGCGGGAGCAGCCCGATCCCCCACGCGCGCATCGTCCCTGTGACGAAATGCGCGGCGTGGCTGGTCGGGCCGGTGGCGATGAATTTCGCGCAATCGCGCAGCGGTTCGTCGCCGATCGCTGCTTGCCAGCTGTCGTTGTACGAAAAGCGCAGATTGGCCCATTCGGGATGGAGCCAATCCTCAACCGTCTCGCCCTCGGGCAGGGTCACTTCGGTGAGGTAATAGGTCGAAATATAGGGCGCGAGCGCGGGCGATGGCATGAAGAACCGCACCGTCACTGCATCGGTCAGCGCCTGCTTCAGCATGGCCGCGCACCGCAGCGCAGATATTCGACCCCGGTTGACCCCATCGCACTTGAATGCCGCAGCCGCCGGGTCAGGGCAAGCCAAATGCCCGTTCGCAAATGGAAATGTCCCTAAATGGAAAGGGCGCGGACGGCTGATGCCATCCGCGCCCTTTCCGGAACGCTGGAACTGCGCCGGACGGCTTACGCCGGCAGCGCGGCTTTCGCCTGCGCGATGACCGCGCCGAACACGCCGCCTTCGTTCATCGCCAGATCGGCCATCACCTTGCGGTCGAGCGTGATGCCCGCCAGCTTGGTGCCGTGGATGAACTGCGAATAGGTCAGCCCTTCGGCGCGGACCGCCGCGTTGATCCGCTGGATCCACAAAGCGCGGAAGCTCCGCTTTTTGACCTTGCGATCGCGATACGCATACTGCCCGGCCTTTTCGACCGCCTGACGCGCAACGCGAATGGTGTTCTTGCGCCGACCCCGATAGCCTGCTGCCTGTTCGAGCAGCCGTTTGTGCTTGGCGCGGGTGGTGACACCCCGTTTAACTCTTGCCATTGTTCAGTACTCCGAATCTTTGTTGCCGCGATTTCCGAGCCGCCGGATGCAAGCATCCGGCTCGAAATCGCTAAGGTTCAGCCCAGCCCGTAGGGCGCCCACTTCTTGATCACTTTTGCGTCTGCATCGGAGATCGTGTCGGTGCGGCGGTGCTGGCGGATGTACTTGGCATTGTGGCTGATCAAACGGTGCCGCTTGCCAACCGCACCGTGCTTGATCTTGCCGGTGGCGGTGAGCTTGAAGCGCTTTTTGACGCCGCTCTTCGTCTTGAGCTTGGGCATTTCGGTCTCCTTTTCGGGGACACGTCCAACCAGCCGTGGCAGCCCTTGATGGCCAGGCGGGTTATCGAATCCGTGTCGATGAAGTCGGCGCGCCTAGGGGAACTAGCGCGCAAAGGCAAGCGTTGAGGTATTCTGCGACTCGAAATGTAAATCGATAATTGACAATCATACGAAAATGCGCGACAAAGTACCCATGATCGTATCGTGGCGGCACAAAGGACTGCGTGACCTGTTCCTGTCCGGTACGAGCGCCAAGGTGCGAGCCGATCAGCACAAAAAATGCCTGCGCCTGCTCGATGCGCTGGAACAGGCGGTGCAGGCTGAGGACATGAACTTGCCCGGGCTGCATTTTCACGGGCTGCAGGGCAAACCGAAGCGCTTCGCCGTGGCCGTCAACGGACCTTGGCGGATCACGTTCGGTTTCGATTCGGGTGACGCCGTGGAGGTCGATCTTGAGCAATATCATTAGGAAAGGGCTGCAAGCGCCATGAACATGCACACTCCCTTGCGCGAACGGCGCTGCCCGACGCATCCCGGCGAGCTGCTCAAGCACGACGTGCTGCCCGCGCTGCGGATGCCGGTGGCCGAAGCCGCGCGCGAACTGGGCGTCTCGCGCCAGATGCTTTACAAGATTCTCGGCGGAACCGCGCCGGTGACCCCCGAAACGGCGGTTCGGCTGGGCAAATGGTGCGGCAACGGCCCCGGCCTGTGGCTGCGGATGCAGCAAGCCTTTGACCTGTGGCATGCCGAACGGGCGCTGGAGACCGAATTGGCCGGGATCCCTTCGCACCTGGTGAAGTGATGCCGCTGATTTTTGAAGGGTCGAAGCCATGAGCGTCGCGTTCCGCCGCGAGAGCGATGAGGAGCATCTTGAGCCGAAGTTCGAGCTGCCGATCCCGCCCGGGCCAAACCTCGTCACCGCGCGCGGGCTGGCGCTGATCGAGGCGCGGGTGGCGGAGCTTGAGGCAGGCCTGCCTGCGCTGACCGAGGGGGACGCACGCAAGGCCGCCCAGCGCGATTTGCGCTACTGGCGCAGTCGGCTGGCGACAGCGGAACTCACGGAAGCAGCCACTTGCGCGACAGTCGGCTTCGGCTGCCGGGTCGAACTCAAAATGGGCGACAAGCCGCGCACCATCGAACTGGTCGGCCACGATGAAGCCGATCCCGCCACCGGCAAACTGTCCTTCACCGCGCCGCTCTGCCGCGCGGTGATGGGGGCCGAGGTGGGGGAGGTAGTGGACTTTGGCGGGCGGGAGGGGGCTGTCGAGGTGGTCGGGATTAGTGCTGCCTAACCCAACGTTTGGCTGGTTGCCGAGGATCAACTTCATGCTCAGCCGCCGAAAAATGATCCTCAGTCGTGAATTCCTGTTTTCAGATGCACTTCACTAGCTCATCCAGCATTCCGGACGCAGGGGTGACAAGCGACATGGCGCAAATGACAGCAAGACTGCGAGGATTTGGGAACAAGGCCTACCCCATCGTCAAACGGATATGGGCGATCCTTAATAGCCCCCTTGTCATCGCCTTAGTGTCAGGCCTGCTCATTGCTTTCATCGCGAGATCATACAGTCTGAGGGATGAGGCAGCCAAGGAGCTGGCTGCACAAAGTGTCCAGCTTGATGCCGCCCTTACGGAATTGCAGCAGCGCGTATCCTATTTGGAAAGTGCCGATCGAACATGGGACGCTCGCTGCAACTACCTCGCGGCGAGCAAGGCCGAATGGGACATAATCAACGGGAACGGAGCATACCTGTCTACCACTCCTTCATACCGAGGTATCAACATCATGGTGGTGCTCACCGAAGCGCAGCGTAGCTCAGGTGCCTGGGATCCAAACTATGACGCGCATCGATGGTTAGGCACTTTCTCGATCCCTCCGACAAGGACGGCGATAATCCTTCGCACCCAACTTCCCTGGCTTCAAAAATATGTATCGAACCGCATGCTCGCATCATCTCTTGGGAAATTGCCACTCCGCAGAGGCGAAGTCATGACGGACGAGTTGAAACGAGACCTCGGAATTCCATCTCTCGCGGAGTTGCAACGAGAAACCGACAAGCGCCACGAGGAACTGCAGATTGCGCTTAGAAAGACCGGCTCGAGTCTGCCGCCGTGCAAAGAAAGCTGACTGATAGCCTCAAATAGCGAGGCACCCCAACCCCCCGTCACCCCGTGCTTGACACGGGGTTTGGCTAACTTTCGACGCCCGACTTCAGCACACCGTCCGCCGGAAACCACTCCTCCCACAGATCGCGCCAATCGGGGTTTTCGGCCTCGATCAGCGCGAATTTCCATTCGCGCCGCCATTTCTTGACCAGTTTTTCGCGCGCGATCGCAGGTTCGATCTCGTCGTGGCGTTCGGCATAGACCAGCCGCTTCTTGTTGAAATCCGCGACGTGGATCGAGCCCTTGCCGTCACGGTGCTGCTGGACCCGACGGATTAGATCGGCGGTCACGCCGACATACATGCCGCCGCGATAGCGGTTTGCCGTGATGTAAACCCAGCCGCCTTTTTTCATTCGCACCTTATGCCAAACGGCGGGGGCGAAGAAAAGAAAAGCCAAGCCCCGTGTCAAGCACGGGGTGACGGTAAGGGGAGAGGTAGGTTAGGGTCGCCGCCCCTTCGGCTTACCTTTGTGGAACGGTCGCGCTGTATGCTTCGGCGCTGGCCGCTCGCCCTGCCCGCGATGTGGCTGGGGGGTAAGCACTTTGCGGCGTTCCTTCGCCACTTCGCGCGGCCCTTCCGACTGTTCGATGGTGATCCCGCTCTCATCGTCGCCGTCGATCCCGGCCGTCCGCTTCACCGCATCGGCGAATTTGCGGGCGGCGGCGCTGGGGACCTGGAAGTGGGTTTCGCCCGGGCCGATGCGGATTGCGCCGATCTCGCCGCGGGTGACGTGGCCGCGGCGGCATAGCAGCGGCAGGATCCAGCGCGCATCGGCGTTCTGGCGGCGGCCAACATCCATGCGGAACCACACCACATCGTCGAAGCCGGGGCGGTGACGCTCGGCCTGCGCGGCGCGCTGGGCATCGTGGCTGCCCGAGATCAGCTCTTCGGGCGCGGGCATCGCGGCGCGGAACGAGCGGACCAGCGCGGCGGCGATGTCCTCAGGCGCGCGCTCGGCGAGCAGCCGCTGGGCGAGCTCGCGGTCCTCATCGTCGAACTCCACTGGGAGCAGCATCGCCTCGATCAGGCGTTCGCGGTCCTTAAGGCGAATATCGTCAGGCGTCGGCGCCTCTAGCCACTCAGCCTCGATCCGCGCGCCGCGCAGCATGCTCTCAACCCGCTTACGGCGCGGGTAGGGGACCACGATCACCGCCGTGCCCTTTTTGCCCGCGCGCCCGGTGCGGCCCGAGCGGTGCTGGAGCGTTTCGGCATCGCGCGGGATTTCGACGTGGACCACCAAGCTGAGCGAGGGCAAATCGATCCCGCGCGCCGCGACATCGGTGGCGACGCAAACCCGCGCGCGGCGATCGCGCATCGCCTGCAGCGCAGAGTTACGCTCGCTCTGGCTATGCTCGCCCGACAGCGCGACCGCGGCGAATCCGCGCTCGACCAGCGTTGCGTGAAGGTGGCGGACATTGTCGCGCGTCGCGCAGAACAGCAGCGCGGTTTCGGCATCGTGGAAGCGCAGCAGGTTGACCACCGCATGCTCGATCTGCGCGGGCGCGACGGTGACTGCCTGGTAGGCAATGTCGCCGTGGCCGCGCTCTTCGCCGACGGTCGAGATGCGCACCGCCTCGTGCTGGAACCGTCGCGCCAGTGCGACGATCGGCTTGGGCATCGTCGCCGAGAACAGCAAGGTGCGGCGGCCCTCGGGAGTCGCGCCGAGCAATTCCTCGAGGTCCTCGCGGAAGCCCATGTCGAGCATCTCGTCCGCCTCATCGAGGACGATGGTGCGCAGCGCGGAGAGGTCGAGTGCGCCGCGTTCGAGGTGATCGCGCAGCCGCCCCGGCGTGCCCACCACGATATGCGAGCCATGGCTCAGCGCGCGGCGTTCTTTCGAGGGGTCCATGCCCCCGACGCAGGTGGCGATGCGTGCTCCGGCCTTGGCGTAAAGCCAGATCAGCTCGCGGCTGACTTGCAGCGCGAGTTCGCGGGTCGGCGCGATCACCAGCGCGAGGGGCGCGCCCGAGTGGGGCAGTCCGCCCTCCGCCAGCAGCTCGTCGGCCATCGCCAGCCCGAAAGCGACGGTCTTGCCCGAGCCGGTCTGCGCCGAGACGATCAGGTCGCGGCTGCGTGCGCCCGGCTCGATCACCGAGGCCTGCACTGGGGTAAGCTGGGTATAGCCATGCGCGGTGAGCGCCTCGGCCAGAAGCGGGGTAACGTCGGGGAAAGTCATAAATCTCGCATGTCTGGCCGCGCATCGCAGCCCGTTGGAATCGTCAGAGCGCCTGCGCTGCGGCCCAGCCGCTTGCCCATGCCCATTGGAAATTATAGCCGCCCAGCCACCCGGTGACGTCCACGGCCTCGCCGATCGCATACAGACCTTGCACCCGTTTGGCTTCCATTGTTTTGGACGAGAGCTCGGCGGTGCTGATTCCGCCCGAGGTGACCTCGGCCTTGGCGTAGCCTTCGCTGCCGTTGGGGGTGAAGCGCCAGTCGGCCAATCGCGCCTCGACCTCGGTCAGCGCGCGGTCGGTCAGGCTCACGAGTTCACCCTCGACGCCAAGCTGGCCAAAGAGCGCAGCGGCGAGCCGGTCGGGCAGGACTTCGCCCAGGATTTTGCGCAAGGGTACGCGCGGGCGGGCGCGCTTGGCTTCGAGCAGCCAGCCGGGCGATTGGCCGGGCTGGAAGTCGATGCCGATGGTGTCGCCATTGCGCCAATAGGACGAGACCTGCAGGATCGCCGGGCCGGACAGCCCGCGGTGGGTGAACAGCGCGGCTTCGGCAAACGCCGCTTTGCCGCACCGCGCGATCACCGGAGCAGAGACGCCCGAGAGCTCGCGGAACAGCACTTCGTCGCCGCCCAGAGTCAGCGGCACCAGCGCGGGGCGCGGTTCGACCACCTTGAGCCCGAAGCGCCGCGCGAGGTCGTAGGCGAAGCCGGTTGCGCCCATCTTCGGGATCGAAGGCCCGCCGGTGGCGATCACCAGCGCGGGGGCGCTGGCCTGCCCGACCCGGAACAGCCCGTCGGCGTGGGCGACCTCGCCAATCGCCTCGCCGCAGCGCAGTTCGACGCTGGCCTTCGCGCATTCCTCGACCATCATCGCGACGATCTGCCGCGCCGGGCCGTCGCAGAACAATTGTCCCAGCGTCTTCTCGTGCCAGGCGATGCCGTACCGCTCGACCAGCGCCAGGAAGTCCCGCGCGGTGTAGCGGCTCAGCGCCGATTTGGCGAAATGCGGATTTTGCGAAAGGAAGCGTTCTGGGCCCAAGGACGAAAGCGCCTGGAGGTTGGTGAAATTGCACCGCCCGCCGCCCGAGATCAGGATCTTCTTGCCCGGCTCGTCGGCGTGATCGAGCAGCAGCACGCGCTTGCCGCGCTGCCCCGCGACACTCGCGCACATCATTCCCGCCGCGCCCGCGCCCAGCACAATGGCGTCGTAGTTGTCGCTCATTCGCAGAGCAGCCGCTGCGCCAGTGCCTCGGCCACCTTGATCCCGTCGACCGCAGCGGAAAGGATGCCGCCAGCATAGCCCGCGCCTTCGCCGGCGGGGTAAAGCCCGGTGGTGTTGAGGCTCTGGCAGTCCTGGCCGCGCGTGATCCGCACCGGCGAGGAGGTCCGCGTCTCGACCCCGGTCAGCACCACATCGGGATGATCGTAGCCCGGCACCTGCCGCCCGAACACCGGCAAAGCCTCGCGGATCGCTTCGATCGCGAAGTCGGGCAAGCATTGCGCCAAGTCCGTCGGATGCACACCCGGCTTGTACGAGGGCATGACCTCGCCAAACGCCGTTGAGGGGCGGCCCGCGAGCAAATCGCCCAGCTTCTGCCCCGGCGCTGAGTAATCCGACCCGCCCGCGACGAAGGCGAGGCTTTCCCAGTGGCGCTGGAACGCGATGCCTGCCAGCGGCCCGCCGGGAAAATCGCGCTCGGGGGTGATATCGACCACTAGCCCCGAATTGGCGTTGCGCTCGGCGCGCGAATACTGGCTCATGCCATTGGTCGCAACCCGGCCCTCTTCGGAGGTGGCGGCGACCACCGTGCCGCCGGGGCACATGCAGAAACTGTAGACGGTGCGGCCGTTGCTGGCCTTGTGCGACAGGCTGTAAGCGGCTGCGCCGAGTTTCTTGTCGCCTGCATTGGAGCCGAAGCGGGCCCGGTCGATCCAGCTTTGCGGATGTTCGATCCGCACCCCAATCGCGAAGGGCTTGGCCTCGATATGCACGCCGCAATCGTGGAGCACCTGGAAGGTATCGCGCGCGCTATGGCCGACCGCGAGAATGATTTGGCTGGCTGGGAGGTACTCGCCATTGCTCAATTCGAGCCCGCGCATCCGGCGCGAGCCATCGGGCGCGGTGGCGATGTCGAACCCGTCGACCCGCGCGGAGAAGCGGTATTCGCCGCCCAGTGCTTCGATTGTCTCGCGGATGCTCAGCACCATCGTCACCAGCCGGAAGGTGCCGATATGCGGATGCGCTTCGGTGAGGATTTCGGGCGGGGCACCCGCCTTGACGAATTCGGTCAGCACCTTGCGCGCGAGATGGCGCGGGTCCTTGATCCGGCTGTAGAGCTTGCCGTCGGAGAATGTGCCCGCGCCGCCTTCGCCGAACTGGACGTTGGATTCAGGGTTGAGCACGCGCTTGCGCCACAGCCCCCAGGTGTCCCTGGTCCGCTCACGCACCGCCGTGCCGCGCTCGACGATGATCGGCCGCAGCCCCATCTGCGCAAGGGTCAGCGCCGCGAGCAGCCCGCACGGCCCCGCGCCGATCACCACAGGGCGCGGACCGGCATAGCCTTGGGGTGCCATGACCGGGAATTTATAGCTGGTGTCGGGGCTGGGCCGGACATGCGGATCGCCCTCCAACCGCGCCAGCACCGCCGCCTCATCCGTCAGCGCCACGTCCACCGCATAGACCAGCTTGATCGCCGTCTTCTTGCGCGCGTCGTTGCCGCGTTTCACCAGCGTGTGACCCAGCAATTCACCCGCCGCGATCCCCAGCCGCGCGCAGATCGCGGCGGACAGCGCATCGGGTTCGTGATCGAGCGGGAGGGTCAGGTCGGTCAGGCGCAGCATCGCGCGTCCCCTACCCGCGATATTGTCCATAGCCTAGGGGCTGCACAGTGTTGCCGCCTTGCGTCACCCGACGGCATGATTCAGCTTAGCGTCAGGCTGTGTGCTTGAAGGACGATGGCTAACCGGGCTAAACGGCACCGAAAGCAGACGTACCACGCGGCTGCATTGCCTTCCCGCGGAGAACAGACAGATATGTGGGCCACCACCCGCCTGATCGCGGCCAGTTCGATTCTTGCCGCCACCATGGCATCCGCCGCGCCGCCGCCGGTCAGCATCCTGCCGGCGCCTGCACCCGCGCCCGCGCCGATCCCGACGAGCGCGCCCACATCGCAGTCGTTCCCCGGGGCATTTCCTGCACCGACCCCGCCGCCCGTTCCGATTCCCGTAGCGGTGCTGCCATGGAACACCGCCGATGCGCGGGTGCTGCTTGGCGTGATCCAGGGGATCGACGTCGAGGGGCTGACCCCCGCCGATTACCGCCCCGATGTGCTCAGCGCGGCGATTGCCGCCGGGCCGGGCGATGCGCTCAACGCTGCGGCCAGCCGCTCGTTCGCGTGGCTCACCGAGGATTTGCGCGATGGCCGCACGCCGATGACCGCGCGGCTGCAATGGTTCGCGCTCGATCCCGATCAGGATACGAACCCGACCGCGGTGCTGGAAGCCAGGGCGCTCGATTCGCATGACGTCGCCGGCGTGCTGGGCGGCCTCGCCCCGACGCACCCCGATTACCAAGTGCTCAAGACCGCGCTCGCCGCCACGCCCGCCACCGACAAGGCGACCAGGGCGAAGCTCCGCGCCAATATGGATCGCTGGCGGTGGTTGAAGCAGGAACTCGGCCCGGTCTATCTGATCACCAATGTGCCCGAATTCCAGCTGCGGCTGACGGTCAACAACAACATCATCCGCACCTATCGCACGATCGTCGGCAAGCCCGGGCGCACCGCCACGCCGCAGCTCGCCGAAATGGTCCAGAACGTGGTGTTCAACCCGACCTGGACGGTGCCGCAGTCGATCGTGATGGGCGAAGGGCTCGGCCCGCGCCTGCTGCGCAATCCGGCGCAGGCGCGGCGCGAAGGCTATGTCGTAAGCCGGGCCAAGGACGGGTTCATCACCGTGGTCCAGCAGCCGGGACGGAACAATTCGCTCGGGCTGATGAAAATCGACATGCCCAATCCGCATGCGATCTATCTCCACGATACGCCCAGCAAGGGCTTGTTCAATTCCGCTGTCCGCGCTTTCAGCCACGGCTGCATCCGCACCGAACGCGCGCAGGAACTGGGGATGACGATGGCAATGCTGGGGGCCGATCTGACGGTCGATCAGGCAGTCGCCTATGCCAATTCAGGCAAATACACAAAGGTGCCGATGACCAAGACTTTCCCGGTCTATCTCACCTATTTCACGATGGCGCAGGACATCACCGGCAGACTGGCGACCTTTAACGATATCTACGGCCGCGACGCGCCGGTGCTGGCGAGCTTCACTGCGCCGCGCGCACTCAAGACGACGCAGCGCACCAGCAATGAAGCGATCATCAAGCTGGATAACCCGCTTTAGACTGGCCCACCCCCAACCCCTCCCGCCTGCGGGAGGGGAGCGAGACTTGCCAAGCCGCAGGCGAGGCTAGTCGCAGCGGGGTGGGCTTTTACTACCCCCCGGTCGGCGCGACATAGAACGGGAACCGCGCGACCCTTCCGGTCAGCACTCTACCCTTGAACGCCTTGAGCATGATCGCCGCGCCGTCGCCGGTCACACAGACCAGATGCGTGCCGCCGCTGGCGGGCAAGGGCTCGATCGCGCTGATCTCGACCCCGGCGGCGAGACATTTGGCAGTCACCTCGGCGGGCGTCAGGGACAGGTTCATCGCCCGGCTCATGCGGCGGCACCCAAGTGGCGCAGCAGCAGCGCGATCCGGTGGTCGAAATATAGCTGGTCGAGATCCAAGGCATCGCTCCCTCTACGTAAGCGGGAGCGCAAGCGGTCTCTCAGTCGCGGGTGCCTACAAACCGGGTTCCCGCGATACTGCCCAGATAGGGACGAATTCCGGGATTGCACCAAACGTCAATCGCGCTTGTTGATCTGGCTGATGATCGAGCCCTTTTGCGAGGGCTGCGAGGCATTGGGCTTGGGCGGCGCTTCCTTCTTGGGCTTGCGCGTCTCGCGGCTGCTTTTTTTTTGGCTTTTGGCCATGATGCGGGTCCTTTGCGGTGGGCGGCGCGCTGCCGCTACGGGGCGGCGGCTGGCCGGGGCGGTATCCTTACGCCTCGGCGGGCGGAGTGGCCAGCGGGAAGGGGTGGTGAACAGCTTCTAGCTGGTTGTCGCTGAGACCCAAGGTGGACATTGGGCGGGCATCATTGCAGGATGCGAATAAGAATGGTTGGGGAGCGTCATGAGAATTTTCTTGGTTCTATTACTTCTTTTGGCAGCTGGCTGCTCACCCAGTCAGTGGAATGAGAAACTATCTTCCCCCCAAGACCGGGAATTAGCCCAAAAGACGATCGCCGCCTTGCGTTCGGGGGCTGTCGAGACGTTGCAGCCGACAATGGAACCGAAATTGTATTCAGAAACCCTTGCCATGCAGGGAAAGGTCAAGGGTGTTTTGGCGGCTCCGGGGACACCGAATCTCATTACTGTCAGCTCAAACACTTTTTCAATGGGTGGGATTACCGAGACAACCAAGGCATTGAACTATGAATTTGGCTCGGGAGATGCTTGGATGTTCATGCAGATCATGTTGAAGCAAAGTGGAAATCAGACTCAAGTCATCGGTTGGCATGCAACTCCATCAACCGTTAAGCCATCGACTGCGGGCGATTTCAATTTTCAGGGCAAGGGCATCGTCAACTACTTGTGGATTGTAGCGATGCTGGCCTCGACCGCGACCATCGTCACGGCGCTCATTCTGGCTATTCGGGACAGGGGTGTTAGGCATCGATGGGCCTGGATCATCGGAAGCATGTTGGGATTTTGCCAGTTCTTCCTGAACTGGTCGACGGGGGCGTCGACCGTTCAGCCTCTATCATTTTCGCTGTTTGGCAGCGCGTTCGTGAAAGCCTCACCCTTTGATCCGTGGGTTCTGTCTTTCTCTCTGCCGATTGTGGCGACCATCTATCTCGCCCGGCGATCAAAATTGAAGGTGCGACAGGCGCCGGAAAAGCCTTTCTAAACCCGCACTGGCACTCAAATCGGCCAGCGGGGTCGCCAGCGATCAGATCAGCGCGATCCGGTCGGCGAACAGCAGCCGTCCGCCCGACAGGTGCCACAGCGCCTCGTTGAACTCGCGCGGCGCCATGGCGAAGCAGCCCTCGCTGCGACCCAGCTTGCCAAAGCGAGCGATGTGCTCGGGTGCAGCGTATGTTGCCGGATGCATTACGATTGCCCGATCGAGCGCCATCGAATTGTCGCGATCGAGGCCGACGAGGCGGATCGAAGTGCCGTATTTGCCGCTATACCACTCGCAAGTGAGGTATCCGCCGCGCGAGGTCGCCTCGGAGCCCGGCTGGTTGGAAAAGTTCTGCAGGAAGCCCGAATGGTCGAGATCCGATCCTCGCCCATGCGCGACATAGAACGAACGGACAGTGCCGTTTTCAAGATTGGCGAAATGGAGGCGCGGCAGGGTGGATGGCCGGGCAAAATCGGCAATCCCGACAATATCCTTGCGCCACACTTGCGGCCCGGCACGCTCGATCTCGCGTTTGGCCAGTTGCAGCACGCGGCGCTCATAGGCTGGATCTGGCACCATTACGGTGGGCAGCGGCGGTGTGATCGGCAGGACCGGTGGCGGGGGTGCTACCGCCTGGCCGAAAGTCCGGTCGAACTGCTCGCCGAGCGATTGGGCAAACGCGCGCGGTGCCACGGCGAGCGCTGCGCCCGCTGCCAATCCACCCTTAAGAAGGTCGCGCCGTTTCATGTCCCATCCATAGCAGGCGGCGGTTAACCCAATCCTGAACGCGCTGCTACCGGGAATCGGTGGATGTGCGCGGGTGTGCGCCGAGTTGTTGCAGCGCGGGGCCGTCCAGCCGCATCCCCGTCCACGCATCCAGCGGCCGTGCGCCGAGCTTATTGTAGAACCCGATCGCGGATTCGTTCCAGTCGAGCACCGACCATTCGAGCCGCGCGCAGCCGCGCTCGACCGCCAGCGCGGCGAGGTGGGTGAGTAGTGCCTTGCCCAGCCCGCTGCCGCGCGCGGCGGGGCGCACGAACAAATCTTCGAGGTAGATTCCGGGCTGACCCTCGAAGGTCGAGAAATTGTGGAAGAACAAGGCGAAGCCCTGCGCCACGCCGTCCAGCTCGCCGATCACGACTTCGGCATAGGGGCCGTGACCGGCATTGGTGCCAAACAGCCGCTCGCCGAGCACGGCCTCGTCGAACCGCACCTCGTGCGCGAGCTTTTCATAATCCGCCAGTTCGCGGATCAGCGCGGCGATCAGCGGGAGATCGGCGGCATGTGCCGGGCGGATCGAAAGCGTCATGGCGTGTTTCCCAATCTGAGGCGGAGACCCGGCCAAAGGATCCCGAGCGCCAGCCCCGCCATCACCAGCGCGAAGGCCGCGAGTTTCCACGGTTGCAGCGATTCGCCCAGCAGCAGTGCCGAGGCCCCCAGCCCGAACACCGGCACCAGCAGCGCCAGCGGCGTCACCATCGCGGCGGGATGGCGCGCCAGCAGCCAGCCCCACGCGGCATAGCCGAACATCGTATTGCCGACCGACTGCCACACCACCGCCGCCCAGGTCCAGCGGTCTGCCGCGGCGATCCCCGCCGCCATGCTGTCCCAGCCTTCGATCAGCAGCGCCATGACCAGCAGCGGCGGGACCGCGAACAGGCTCGCCCACACGACATAGGCCAGCATGTTCACCTGCCCCGCCGCGCGCGATACCATATTGCCCAGCGCCCAGCTCAGCGCGGCCAGCACCGTCAGCCCCAGCCCCAGCGGCGTCGCGCTGCCATCGGTGTGGAGCGCGATGGTGGCCAGCCCCGCGCTCGCCAGCAGCAACGCGGCGATCTGGAAGGGCGCGATCCGCTCGCCGGTGAGCCGCATCGACAGGCCGATGGTGAAGAACACCTGGATCTGGACCACCAGCGAGGCGAGCCCGGGGGTGATGTCGCTGCGCATCGCCGTGAACAAGATCCCGAACTGCCCTGCGCCAATCAGCACGCCATAGGCGGCCAGATTGCGCCAGGGCACCGCAGGCCGCTTCACAAACAGTGCGAGCGGCGCAAAGGCGAGCGTGAAGCGCAGCAGCGCGAGCGTCAGCGGCGGAAGATGCGCCAGTGCTTGCTTGATGACGACGAAATTGGTCCCCCACACCGCCATCACGGCCAGCGCGAGGAGGAGGTGCAGCGGGGGGAGGCTGGTGGGCCGCGTGGAACTCACAGGCCCGACTTGATGTCGGTAAGCGCGAAGTCGCCACCCTTGTAGAGCAGCGGTGCATCGAGCGATTTGGCGAGCGCATAGGCCATGCAGTCGCCGAAGTTGAGGGAGGCTTTATGACGGCCCTTGCCAAAACGCATGAAGGCGCGAGCCGCAATGTCGGCGAGAGAATTGGTCCAATCGACAGTTTCGATGCTGTTCTGATCGAGCAGATCCTGCGCAACTAGCAATCCGGTGCCGCCAAACCGCCCACCAGAAACCATCATCACTTCCAGTTTGGTCGGCGCGCCGATTATGATGCGAGATGCCGTAGCGATGGCCGACCGATATGTTTCGGCATCATGTTCATTTTTGATGATCGCGATCAACGGCGACGAATCGATGACGATCAATGCGGCAGCCCGTTCTCGTCATACATCCAGTCATCGGCGTTCACCGTCGGATCGGTGACCGGCAGCTGTGCAAACCGCTCCTGAATCTCGCGGATCGCCTTGCGTTTGCGCTCCACTTCAGCCTGACGGGCCGCATCGTCCCGCGCCAACTCGTTGTTTACCGCCAAGCGTATCGCGCCGGTGAGGGTCGTCTTGCGGATTTCGGCGAGCCGCCGGATCAGGGCTTCGGCTTCGGGATCCTTGATACTGAGCGCCATTTGATCTGCTTTCTATACTCGTCGCAGAAATTATATAAACGGCTCAAGAAGTCAAGCCGCCTCGGCCGCCCCCGCGTCGCTCATCGCCGCTTCGATCTCCGCCGCCTTGGCCTCGACCAGCGCGACGATGTGATCGAGCATGTCCTCGCTTTGCACATGGTGGTCGGTCACGCCCGAAAGGTAGACCATGTGCTTGCCGTTGCCGCCGCCGGTGATGCCGATGTCGGTTTCGCGTGCCTCG
>JANOOJ010000132.1:0-3829 GCA_031421295.1 Novosphingobium sp. | reverse complement strand
GCCGATCCGCGTTGCCACTGCGGCCCTCGCTGTGTCGGGCGACAGCGGTTTCCCCGCAATGGTCTCGCCGCTCACCGGCAAGGCGATTGCCGCCGAAGTACCGCGAGGCGGCGTCCGCACGCCGACCGACGCCGCCAATCTGGGTGCGCGCCTGTCCGAGGTCAACCACTCCGACCGTGGGGCTGTGCGCGAATGACCGCAATCACGGTTTCCACCGCGATTTCTTCGGGCCGGGTCGAGCTGGTCAATGTGCGCCAGCGCTCGCTGCTGCTCGCCAAGTGGCGGGTGCTATGGGTGCTGCTCGGCTTTGCGCTGATCGCGCTGATTGCCTTGCTGAGGATCGGTCTGCTCGGGCTGTTCGAACAGGCCCCGGCGCGGCTGTCGATGGCCGAGGCGCTGTTGCCGACACGCGGCGATATCGTCGATCGCAACGGGGTGCCGCTGGCGCGCGCGTTTCCGGCCTATGCGCTGTGGTTTAATCCCGAGGCGATGGGCGGCGGTTCCCCGCTGGTTCGCACCCCCCGCGAAGTCGCTGCCGCGCTGGTGCGCATCTTTCCCGACGAAGACCTCGCCAAGCTGACCGCGCGGTTGGCAGCGGGCAAGCCCGCCTATCTGCGCCGCCGCCTGCTCCCCGATGACGCCAACCGCATCAAGGATCTGGGTGAACCCGCGCTGGAGTTCCCGCGCGAGAACGAGCGCTATTACCCGCAAGGCTCGATGGCCGCGCATGTGCTCGGCTTCGTCGGGGCCGACGGGCAGGGCCATGTCGGGATGGAGCAGGTCTTCAACCAACGACTGACCGATCCCGCGGCCCGCGGCACCCCGGCGATGCTCTCGCTCGACACCCGCGTGCAGGGCGCGCTGGAAGACGAGCTGGGCCGCGGGATGTTCGAATCCAACGCCAAGGGCGCGGCCGGGATCGTGCTCGACGTCGATACCGGCGAAGTGCTGGCGCTCGCGTCGCTCCCGGCCTTCAACCCCAACCTGATCGACACCAGCGGCGCGGCCAATATCTTCAACCGCGTCACCAACCAGGTCTATGAGCTGGGTTCGACGTTCAAGCCGATCACGATTGCCGCCGCGATCGACGCCGGGGTCGTGACCGACCTGTCCAAGCGCTACCAGTCGGATCGTCCGCTCGCGATCGGCGGCTTCCAGATTCGCGACAGCCACAGTTTCGGCGGATCGCTTAACGTGCCCGAATCGCTGATTCATTCCTCCAACATCGTCACCGCGCAAGTTGCCGACCAGCTCGGCTCGGCGCGGCTCAATTCGACGATGCGCGCGCTGGGGATGGACGAGCGCCCGTTCATCGAATTGCCGGCCAAAGGTTTCCCGATCTGGCCCAGGGGCGATTGGTCGCGGATCACGACGATGACGGTGTCCTATGGCCACGGGATCGCGGTCACCCCGCTGCACCTCGCCTCGGCCTACGCGGCACTGGTCAACGGCGGCATCTGGCGCCCCGCGACGCTGCAACGGGTCCAGCCGGGTCAGGAGGTTGCTGGTCGCCGCGTGTTCAAGGCGTCGACCAGTGCGCGGATGCGCCAGCTGCTGCGGATGATTGTCAAGCTCGGCACCGGCCGCAAGGCGAACGCCCCTGGGTTCCGGGTCGGCGGCAAGACCGGATCCGCCGAAAAGCCGGGCGCGGGCGGCTATCGCCGCAGCTCGCTGGTCGCCACTTTTGCCGCCGCGTTCCCGATGGACCACCCGCGCTATGTGATCATTGCGATGCTCGACGAGCCGCAGGGCACCGCCGCGACCTCGGGCCAGCGCACCGCCGCGTGGAATGCCGCGCCGGTGATTGCGCGGGTCGTCCCGCGGATCGGGCCGCTGCTCGGCATCATGCCCGACGAGACCCGTGACGTGGATATTTCCGACCTTGCACCGCTGGTCGGCGGGGACGGCGAATGAAACTTGCCGCACTCGCTGCCGGGGCGGGCATTGCCTTGCCCGGCGGTAGCGAAGCGCAGGTCACCGGATTCGCCATCGACAACCGCAAGGTCGCGCCCGGCACCGTGTTCGGCGCGTTCCAGGGCAGCAAGGTCAACGGCGAGGATTTCATTCCTGCCGCAGTAACGGCGGGGGCGGTGGCCATCGTCGCGCGGGCCGAAGCAAGAATTGCTGGCGCGGTCCATATCGCCAGCGCCGAACCGCGCCGCACTTTCGCCCAGCTCGCCGCGAAATTCTTCACGCCGGTGCCCGAGACCATCGTTGCGGTCACCGGGACCAACGGAAAGACGTCCACCGTCGAGATGACGCGCCAGCTATGGCGTATGGCCGGGCATCGCGCCGCGTCGATCGGGACTTTGGGCGTGACCACCCCCGACGAGTCGGTCTCGACCGGGCTCACCACGCCCGACATCGTCACTTTCCTCGCCAATATGAGCGGCCTCGCGCGCGAAGGCGTGAGCCATGTCGCCTATGAAGCCTCGAGCCACGGGCTGTCGCAGTTCCGCAACGAGGGGCTGCGCGTGGCGGCGGGCGCTTTCACCAATCTCAGCCGCGATCACCTCGATTACCATGCCGACATGGAAGACTATTTCGCAGCCAAAATGCGGCTGTTCGATGAGGTTGTTGCGGATGGCGGTACGGCGGTGATCTGGGCCGACGATGCCTGGTCGGAACGAGCTAAAGAGCACGCGCGTCGGCGGGGTCTGCGCGTGTTCGGTGTGGGCGAGGGGGGGGATCATATTCGCCTCCTCGCCCGTACGCCGACCCAGCTGGGCCAGACGCTCGAGCTGGAACACGCGGGCCAGCGCACCAAGGTCCAGCTGCCGCTAATCGGGGCATATCAGGCTGCTAATGCCCTTGTATCGGCCGGGCTGGCGATTGCTACCGGCGGCGATCCCGCACTGACTTTCGACACGCTCGGGCGGTTGCAGCCGGTGCGCGGACGGCTGGAGCGCGCGGCGATAACCCGCGCGGGAGCGCCGATCTACGTCGATTATGCACACACCCCCGACGCGCTCGAAGCCGCGATAGCCGCGCTGCGCCCGCATCTGGCCGGGCGGCTGATTTTGGTGTTCGGCGCGGGCGGCGATCGCGATTCCGGCAAGCGCCCCGAGATGGGCCAGGTCGCGGCGCAGCAGGCCGATCTCGCCATCGTGACCGACGATAACCCGCGCGGCGAGGATCCCGCCGCAATCCGCGCCATGATACTGGCGGGCAGTGCAAACCTGCGCGAAGTCGGCGACCGCCACGCTGCGATTTGCGCCGCGATTGCCGAGGCGGGCCGCGACGACATCGTCCTGATCGCGGGCAAGGGGCACGAGCAAGGCCAGATCGTCGGCGCGGGCGAGGCGATGCGGATTTTGCCGTTCGACGATGTTACCGTGGCCAGGGAGTGCGCTGCCCCTCCCGGGAGGGAAAAAATATGAATGTGATCGCGAAAGTGCTGCAGTGGCCCGCGGACGATACCGATCTGCTCCCGCTCGCGCTGTGGGATGCGCGCGGCCTCGCAGCCGCGATGGGCGGGGTGGCGAGCGGCGACTTCCAGGTGTCGGGGGTCGAGATCGATTCGCGCGACGTGATCGAAGGGGATCTGTTTTTCGCGCTCAAGGGCGAGGCGATGGATGGTCATCGCTTCATCGATAGTGCCTTTGCCAAAGGCGCTACCGCCGCTGTGGTCGATCGGCCGATCGACGGCCCGCATATTCTGGTCGAAGACACTTCCAGCGCACTCGAACTCCTCGCCAAAGCCGCCCGGATGCGGGTCGCAGCGATCATCATCGGGGTCACCGGATCGGTCGGCAAGACCGGGGTCAAGGAAGCCTTGTTTGCGGCACTGGAACGCTCCTCGCGCGGCGCGGCGCACCGCTCGGTCAAG
>JANOOJ010000131.1:0-5707 GCA_031421295.1 Novosphingobium sp. | reverse complement strand
CCCTCTCGCTCGAGGCCCTTTTGCTACGGTTGCTGGACGGCGAACACGCCGACCGGCAGGCGCGCAGCCTGCGCTATCAGCTGAAAGCTGCACGGTTCCCGATCCATCGTGATCTGACGGCATTCGACTGGAGCGAAACCCCCTTGGATGCAGCACGCATCCAACAACTGGCCAAGGGGCATTATCTGGAAACAGCGCACACCCTGATCCTGGTTGGCGGAACCGGCACCGGCAAAACCCATCTGGCCATCGCACTCGGTGTGGCCGCCATCCATCACGGCAAGCGCATACGCTTCTACAACGCCGTCGATCTGGTCAATCTACTGGAGCGGGAAAAAGCTCAGGGCAAAGCCGGAAATCTGGCCACGCAGCTCAGCCAGATCGACGCGTTCGGCAGAAAAACGATCCCCCAGATCGTTTTTGGGCCTGCCTCACTCCTCGATGAACTGGGCTATCTGCCATTCCCGGCCTCTGGCGGCGCCCTGTGTCGGCAGGCAAACGGTCCCCCGGACCCTTTGCTATTCTGCCTCCATCCATCTCATCAGCCAACTCTACGAAAAAACCTCGCTCATCATCACAACCAATCTCAGCTTCACCGAATGGGTCGTTCGCCATTGTCCTCGGACCAAAGGCGCCTCAATGGCTCACACTTCGGCGATGCCAAAATTACCACCGCACTCCTCGACCGCATCACCCACCACTGCGACATCGTCGAGACCGGCAACGACAGCTGGCGGTTCAAGAACCGAAGCTGAGGCCCCAGGCCACCGCCACCACCAACAGCAAGACGGCTTCGCGATGCTTGCGCCTCCGGTCGGGCTACGCCCTCCCTGCAGCGCAAGCATCGCGACTATCGCCCATCCCCACCAGCACACGCATCATCGCCAAGGGGGTCCCTATTCGACGCCGATCGGGGGTCCCGTTTGCACGCCGATTGACACCGCTGGGCGGCCGCCTCGCCCCTTGTCGCTGGCGTCCGAATGGCCCTCCCGGCCGGTAGAAGGAGGCCTGAAGGAGGTCGTTTGATCGGTCGTGACGACATCAGCGGAGACAGTCGCGGCTGTGTCTTCCGCTGCGTTCGGGGACTCACTCGTAGCCCGGTCAGGCCGTGTTCGACGTGTCGCTCGTAGCTTCTCCGGACGCATCGCTCGGTGCAGGTTCGTCGCCGCGGGGTCGCTCGGCGGAGTCGTATCGACCTCTGCGGTTACGTCGTCGATCGGCGTATCGGCGACGACGGGGGCGATGACGGCGGCGGCGAGGAGGGTGTACTCCAGAGGGTCGGAGGCGACGCCGTCGCCGCCGTTTGCGCGGTCTTGCCGGGATGCGCGGCGTCGTCGCTGCCGGTGTCGTCCTCGAGGACGGCGTCGTTCTCGAGGAGCGGCGCTTTGTCTCCGTCGGGTCGACGATCACGATCTGGTGCGCTCGACGAGTCGCTTCCGCTCGGCCTCGGTCGCCCGGTTCCATTCCGCCAGCGGCACGCCCGGCGGGGGCGGCCTCAGGCCCGGCCGCAGCGTCTCCTCGACTGCCGCCAGCACCGCTGGTCGCCGTTGCCGCCGGACGGCATGACCGTAGAAGTCGGCGTCGAGCTTGATGTCCTTCGACCCGCACTTTCGGCAGCGGAACCGGCGGTGGGCCGCCCACCAGTCGGTCGACCAGTGGCGTCGACGGAAGATGTCGAGGGCCTGGTGGATCGGCACCGTCCGGTCATGTCCGCACGCCTTGCACTGGATGAGCAGGTCCGCGCCCTTGCGGCTCAGATCTTCGATCGATCGGACCACACCCGCCATGCCCGTCGCATATCGCCGGCTGGATCTTGCGGCAAGAACAGGCAGTGAACAAACTTGTGGATGATGGGGATAACTGCCATCGTCCCGCCACTTGGGGCCGAAGCCGAACGCGATCGGCGACGAACCATTTCCGGTCGGGAGAACGTCGACGATGTGCAATCTCTATCGGCTGACCTCGAACGTCGAGGCAATGCGCCGGCTGTTCGCCGTCGATCCCGCGAGCTCGCCGAACCTGCCGGTTTTCGACGAGATCTATCCCGACCGCGATGCGCCCGTGATCCGCTCGGCCGCGACCGGCACCCGCGAGTTCGCCGTGATGAAGTGGGGATTCCCGCCGCCAGTGGCGGCGTCGCGGCCGGTGACCAACGTCCGCAACCTCGCGTCGCCGTTCTGGCGGACCGCGCTCAGCCGGCCGGACCGCCGCTGCCTCGTGCCGGTGACCGCGTTCTCCGAATGGACCGCCGAGCCCGATCCGGGGACGGGTCGCAAGCGCAAGGTCTGGTTTGACCTTCCCGCGCAGGAGGTCTTCGCCTTCGCCGGGGTGTGGCGGCCGGCGGGAGAGGTCGACCGGTTCGCATTCCTGACGACGGCACCCAACGAGCTGGTCGGGGCGATCCACCCGAAGGCGATGCCGATGATCCTCGCGCCGCACGAATACAGCGCCTGGCTGACCGGCGACTTCGCCGCCGTCTGCGCGATGTTCGACGCCTATCCCGACGACGAGATGCGGATCGTCTCCGACTGACCGCGATGACGACGCGCAAGATCATCCACATCGACATGGACGCGTTCTACGCCAGCGTCGAACAGCGCGACGATCCATCGCTGCGCAGGCGGCCTGTCGCCGTCGGCAGCGCCAAGGCCCGCGGCGTCGTCGCCGCGGCGAGCTACGAGGCGCGAGCGTTCGGGGTGCGCTCGGCGATGGCGTCAGTCACCGCGCTGCGGCGGTGTCCCGAACTGGTGTTCGTGCCGCCGCGATTCGAAGTCTACCGCGCGGTGTCGAACCAGATCCGCGCGATCTTCGCCGACTATACCGACCTCATCGAGCCGCTGTCGCTCGACGAGGCTTACCTCGATGTCACCGACGATGCCCGCGGCATCGGTTCGGCGACCGCGATCGCAGCCGAGATCCGCGCCCGCATCCGCGAAGTGACCGGTCTGACCGCGTCGGCCGGGGTCAGCTACAACAAGTTCATCGCCAAGCTGGCGTCCGATCAGAACAAGCCGGACGGCATGTGCGTGATCAAGCCGGCGCAGGGACCAGCGTTCGTCGCCGCCTTGCCCGTCAAGCGCTTCCACGGCGTCGGCCCGGTGACCGCAGCGAAGATGGCGAGCCTCGGCATCGTCACCGGCGCCGACCTGCGCGACTTCGGGCTCGACGCCCTGACGCGGCAGTTCGGCAGCAGCGCCGTCTATTTTCACCGTGCCGCGAACGGCGACGACGACCGCCCTGTGCGGCCGGACCGTGCGCACAAGTCGGTCGGGGCGGAGCGGACGTTCGACCGCGACCTCACCGACATGGCGGAGCTGCTCGCGGCGCTCGAGCCGGTGATCGACGCCGCTTGGACGCGGATTGAACGCGCCGGTGCCGCGGGGCGGACGCTAACGCTCAAGGTTAAGTTCGCGGACTTCTCGATCATCAGCCGGGCGCAGACCCGCGCCGCGCCGATCACCACCCGCGCCGACGTCGCTAAGATCGGGCGTGTGATCCTGCTGCGGCTGCTGCCGGTCGACATCGGCATCCGGCTGCTCGGGCTAACCTTGTCGGGATTCGACCGCGTGGTGATGTCGGCGCAGCCCGCGCTCTCACTCTAGTCTGAGTTGCAAGCAGAGCCAGTGTACAGCGGCGAGATAGATTCCGTTTTAGCGACCCGCGGCTGTCATCAGCCGAGGCCAATCGATGAACGACACGTCAAGCTTGTCGAGTTCCATCGCCAGTTTCAGCGGCGATGCACCTTTTCCATATTTCCACCCGACACTCGGTGGAGCGCTGCCGCTAATCCTGTCAGCAAATTTGGGATGTATACCACTGTTGTCGGCACGATCCTTCCACTCGTGGCGGAGCGAGTAAAACACATATCGAGGATCTTCCGTCACCGTCGCATCGATGTAGCGGTTCAGCTGTCGGCTGAGCTCCTTCGTCCACTTTTCATTGGTGGACCACGTCAGGTCAAACAATCGCGTAGCGCCTGCTTCGCGTCGCCGTGTAACATAGTCATTGAATCCAAGATCGATCAGTTGTGGATGGATGAATAGAGGGCGTTTGCTGGCATCGGACTTGATGTGCTGATCCGGCCCAGCGTCCGTAATGTTGCTGACCGTCCGCCAAAACGGTTTCTTTCGGTGTGTGCCAAGGGCAAGATTGGCTACTCGGATATCGGCAAGCAAGGTTTGCCCGAGTTCCTCAAGCCGCGCTCCGCAAGTCGCTTCGAGCAGTGGTATCCAGTATAGCGCGTCCTGATGCACGAAGGACCCAGCGCGCGATCGCTCCGCAACACCTTGACCGAGGCAGCCGGTGAACATTGGCGAGACGAATAGCGTAACCATCATTTCACGCGTGAATGGCTGCCGCTCGATAGTCGATCCCTGCTTGCGTTTGGAATAACCAGCTATGCGAAGGCCCGAAGCTACATTAACAGGCACCCACTTTTCAGCCTCTAAAAGTCCTAGGATCGCTTGAAGCCCACCAATATCTTTTTTTATCGAACCTGGTGAAAGCCGATTGCCGCCTACTTCTCCCTCGTCGATGGCCTGCTGCAGCGTTTGTCCCGCGGCGGTCAGCTTTGACAGTTGAAGATTAGTCGGCATTCGCGCGATTAACTCGCGGTAGCTGATGATATTAAGGTCGGTGATCTCGCCGACCGGCAGATCGCCGAACAACGCGATGAAGCGTTCGACTGCGCGGGCGACCTCTCGGTAAGATTGAGGTCGCGGCTGCTGCATCACCCGCCAATGGGCAAGCCCTGCAGACAGTGGCGAGCGGGCACGGTCGTTCGTGACTTCCGGCGGCCGCAGCGACACGCCACTGGCTGGCGGCAATGGTGCCGCCTCGCGCGGAGCATCTATATTTTCGGGCGACCGGACCGCTGCAAGTGGAAACGCCGCGAGAGTCGCGTCGTCCCACACACGCGGCCGATGATTGGTCAATGCGGTTAGCAGCGCCTCGGCAACTGCTTGATGCAGCACGCTTCCTTTCACGATTGCGACGTCGGCCGTGCTTTCGACAAGCAGCACCTCGGGCTCCACCAAGTCCCAACGACGCTGCTCGAGAATCCGGGCGACGATCCTCCGGTGCCCTATCCCCTGCGTACGCGCAGTCCGCTCAAGCGTCTCGATCGTCACGACAATGCCGGGGCGATCAGCCGACTGTATGACGTCAATCTCGCTATTATCGACCCACGTCGCGTCATCAGGCTGACCACCGAAGGCGTGGGCCGCGTCCGACGCTGCATAAAATCCAGGACCCCATGACGTCACGACCCGAAACGCGATGAACTTGCACAGGGCGAACACGACATCGTCGAGGGTGTTGCTTTTGGCCAGCGCCGCCATCGTATTAGCGACGAGCTTCGGTGCCCGCGCGCAATCGTCGGCCTCGCGCTCACGGTCGAGATCGTCGAACACTTTGCGCCATTTGGCTTTCGCGGCGGCGTGCAGAACTCTTGCCGCAATTGGATCGGTAGTTCCCAACGAGAACGTGATCTCTCTTTTGCCGATTCTAACGCGATGCCGCTTCGGCACGACCATGCGAAACCAGAGCCGGCTCGACCGGGGATGGATGGTAAGGCCCGACATCCAATATCTCATATTTGTATCACCCATTTGTAGCACCAAGCGGTGAACAAACGTTGAACAGCGATGAGACGCTCCTGAATCGGGCCCTAAATCGATGCCTGGTGACCCCTACGGGAATCGAACCC
>JANOOJ010000130.1:0-5046 GCA_031421295.1 Novosphingobium sp. | reverse complement strand
CACCCGCGAATAGGCGGTCCCGCCCGCGATGATCAGCTTGGGCTTGTGCTCGCGCGCCAGCGCCGCGACCTGCTCCATGTCGAGCAATTCGTCGTCGCGCCGCACGCCATAGGGGATCGGCTTGAACCACTTGCCGCTCATATTGACCGGCGATCCGTGGGTCAGGTGCCCGCCCGAATTGAGATCGAGCCCCATGAAGCTGTCGCCGGGATTGAGCAGCGCGAGGAACACCGCCTGGTTCATCTGGCTGCCCGAATTGGGCTGCACATTGGCGAAGCCGCAGCCGAACAGCGCCTTGGCGCGCTCGATCGCCAAAGTCTCGACCACATCGGCATATTCGCAGCCGCCGTAATAGCGCTTGCCCGGATAGCCCTCGGCATATTTGTTGGTGAAGACCGAGCCGGTGGCTTCGAGCACCGCGAGGCTGGCGATGTTTTCAGAGGCAATCAGCTCGATCTTGGTCTGCTGGCGGCCAAGCTCGCCCCGGATAGCGGCATAGACTTCGGGGTCGGCGCTTTCGAGCCGCTGGGTGAAAAACCCGGCCGAGCGCACTGGCTTGTCGAGTGTCGTGGTCACGCGGAAACTCCCTCAGTCGTCGAATTGGCGAAAGGCGGATTGGACAGCTTATCGACCCGGCGGATATGGCGGTCCCCGCCAAACGGTGACGCAAGAAATATCTCGATGCAGGCCTTCGCCATTTCAGGTCCGATTAGCCGGGCACCCATGGCGATGACGTTGGCATCGTTGTGATCGCGTGCAAGTTTCGCTGAAAGTGGCTCGGACACACGCGCGCAACGGACCTTGGGATGGCGGTTGACCGCAATCGAAATACCGATCCCCGTACCGCACAGCGCCACGCCGAATTCTGCCAGCCCCGCGGCGAGATGCTCGGCCAGCTTGTAGCCGTAATCAGGATAATCGACGCTCGCATCGCTGATCGGGCCGAGATCGGTCACCTCATGCCCCAGCGATGCCAGCCACGCGGCCAGCTCCCCCTTGAGCGCGAATGCGGCATGGTCCGAGGCGATGGCGATACGCATTTCGCGCCCATAGTCCCGGCGGAACTCGGATGCCACCCCCAGAGCGCGGAAATGTGCATCAAACCCCTCTCCCCGCCGGGGAGAGGTAGCGCAGCTTGACCCGTCAGGGGCTAGCGAAGCTGGGTGAGGGGGCACCGAAAGCGCGAGGGCAGAGCCCCCTCACCAATTTCGTCTAGGCCAGTCTTGTGAGGGGTAAACAGTCTTTAAAGGCTGCGCCCCAAAGGATAAGCACGTTGACGCCCGAATAAAGTCCCGAAATCACGTTGCAGGAAGTGCCGACACTGCCGCCGCCGAATGGAAGGTGAAATACCAGGGCGAAGCAACGCCGAAGCAGCTTCAACGCATGAAGGAAAGTGTAGCGAAGAATCAGCCGAATCGTTAAACAAATTTTGCGCGCCGGTTGGGGAGATGAATGATGCGTAAGATTTGTGTTGCAGCCATGCTTTTGATGAGCGCACCGCTCGCAGCGCAAACGGCGAATACCACTTACATTCACGCCGGGCAGTTGCTCGATGAACCAGGAAAGGCCCCGCGCGGCGCTTCGACAATCATCGTGCGCGACGGCAAGGTGGCCGATGTCCGCGACGGCTTTGTCGCACCAGAGGGCCATGCCCGCCTTGTCGATCTGAAAACACAATTCGTGCTGCCGAGGCTGATCGATATGCACGTTCATATCGCCAACGACGACAATCAGCTGCGAGCGCAGTCGGAGAGTTCGGGACGCGATCACGAAGACCGTTTTGTGATCGCGCTGCGGAACGCGCGCAAGACGCTCGAGGCGGGGTTCACCACGGTGCGCGATCTGGGCAGCGGCTCCCGGCTTAAAACAACCCTGCGCGACGCGGTGACAGCGGGCGAGGTTGCGGGCCCCACCATCATCGTGGCCGCCGGGATGATCAGCGTGACTGCCGGGCATGGCGATTATCGGAACGGTCTGAACCGTGATCTCACCCGCCTCTCGTTGGAGGATCCGCCGGTGTTATCGCTTATCTGCAACGGCGTGGAGGATTGTGTGCGTGCGACCCGCGCGATGATTGCTGCCGGCGCGGAAGTCATCAAGTTCGCCGCGACCGGTGGCGTGACTTCCAATATTGCTGCCGGCCTCGGCAAGCAAATGAGCGAGGCCGAAATGAAGGCGATCGTCGATACCGCGCATGACTGGGGTCTCAAGGCGACTGCGCACGCACATGGCAAAGACGGGATCGATGCGGCGCTGCGCGCGGGCGTCGATTCGATCGAGCACGGCAGCTTCATCGATGATGAAACGGTCAAGCTGTTCAAGGCACATAACGCGGCGCTGGTCCCAACCTTGATCGCTTCCCGAGGATCGCTGGCGAGGGCCCGGAGAGGCGAAGCGCCCCCGCCGCAGCTCGCGAAAGCCGAACAGGCGACCGCTGCGCATGACAACAGCTTTGCGCGCGCGCTGAAGGGGGGCGTCCGCATCCTGTTCGGCACAGATTCCGGCAGTACGCCGAGCGGCGACAACGCCAAGGAGTTTGCACTGATGGTGGGTGCGGGAATGACGCCCGCACAGGCCATCAAGGCCGCGACTGTCGACAATGCGGCCGAACTTGGACGACCTATCGGCGCAATCCTGCCAGGACGCGATGCCGACATCATCGCGGTCACCGGAAATCCGCTGACTGACGTAACCTTGCTTGAAAAGGTCGGTTTCGTGATGCGCCGTGGCGTGGTGCACAGGCTCGGCGGCAAGCGTCAGCCCTTTCCGCCCGAATAAGCTGCAATCGATAGAATTAGCCGAACGGCCATCTGCCGGTAACTGTGGCGCATGGCCAGTGCGGTTCGGTGGATTGCCGGTGCGATCCCCGGCGATTGACTTGGCGCGGCGCAACCCGCAGCATCGCGGCAGGCAAAACGGGGGATGAGATGAGCAAGCCGACTGGATTGATCGCAGTTCTGCTGGCCGCACTGGTGCTTGCGATCTTCGGGACCACGCCGCTCACGCCGCTGCCCGCCGATGCTGACGCGGGCGAATTTTCGGCCGGACGCGCGATGGCGGACGTGCGGGTGGTCGCCGATCGTCCGCATCCCACCGGAACCCCGGAAAACGCGGCGGTGCGAGCCTACCTCCTCCAGCGCATGGCCGGGCTCGGGATGGAAGTATCCACCAGCCAGGCCGCGACCAGCCAACGCGCCACCGCCGGGCGCAACAATTGGAGCGGGCGCGATGATCCACCCCAGACGCTCACCAACCTGATCGGGATTCTGCCGGGCAAGGATCGCGCGCTGCCTGCGGTGCTGCTGATGTCACACCACGATTCGGTGTGGGGCTCGCCCGGCGCGTCGGACGATACCGCCGGGGTTGCAGCCAGCCTCGAAGTTGCGCGCGCGGTCCGCACCGGCGGCCAGGCACCGCGCGACCCTCCCGCACCACTTTTTCTCAGTCGGTCTTTGAGCTAAGGAGAACGGGCAGTTATTCGTGATTGGGCGGCGAAAATGCGAGAAAGAAGCAAGGCGAAGGTACGTCCCGCTGTCTCGGCGGACGTTTCTGCGATGGTCCAGCTGATCACGGCGTACCGTGTATTGCTTGCCCGGTGGGAACCCGGGTTCTGGAACCCCGCCTCCGACGCGGCAGCCAAGTCGGCGTTTTTTTTCGGCGCGCTGATAGCCGACGAGCGCTGCGTCATTATGGTCGCCGAGCGCGACGAAGCAATTGTCGGCTTCGCCATACTCATGCCCACCGCAGTTCCGCCCGTATACGATGCGGGACCCGCCGCGACGCTCGACGATTTTATGGTAGGCGAGGGGGAAGACTGGCTCGACGTGGGAAAGGCGCTGCTGGTTGCCGTGCGGGCGTGCGGTCGGGTGCGAGGCTGGCAGCAGCTTATTGCGGTCTGTCCCGCAGCCGATCGCAGAAAGGCAGCACTGTTCGAGGCACAAGGGTTAGCGGTCGTCACGCACTGGCACACCGCCGCTATGTAGACCGGCTTACTGATCCAGAAAACTCCGCATCTTCCTCGACCGGCTCGGGTGCTTGAGCTTGCGCAGCGCGTTGACCTACGGTCGCCTTCGGCTGGCCTCGATCTGCCTGATCCGCTCGCGGGTGATCGAGAACTGCGTCAACCCGTAGTCAGAGGCCGTCCCCTGTAAGAGTCTGTCTAATTGGCGGCTTTCGCCAACGAACCGGTTTGGCACTTTCGCTTGACATTTGCTTCCCAATATGGAACATACAAGGAACACATGGAGCTATCGATGAGCCGCGCCAAGAATGGAGAGACGTCGGGCCGGTCGGGCGCCGGACCTGCGGGTTCGGCAATCCGCTACGGCAAGGATGGTTTGAAGGTGATCCGCAGCACCGGCGCGCGCTGGACCGACGAAGCGGAGCGGATCTTTCTCGATCAGCTCGCGGCCAGCTGCAATGTCATGCGCTCCGCCGAAGCTGCCGGGTTCAGGGTTGAATCGATCTACAAGCGGCGGCGCGAGGACCCGGTTTTCGCGCAGCGCTGGCAGGCGGCGCTCGAGCAAGGTTACGCCCGGATCGAGATGGCGCTGGTGCGCCGCGCCGCCGATGCGATGGAAGGGCTGGCCCCCGATCCCGACACGCCGATCCCGGAAATGACGACCGAGCAGGCGCTCAAGGTTCTGAGTCGTCACCGGGCCACCGTCGAAGGCCGCGAGTTGGGGCGGCGCTGGGCGCGCCCGCGCTCGCTCGACGAGGTCCGCGAATCGATCCTCATCAAGCTTGAAGCGATCGCACCAGCCTCCACGCCCGAAATGCCAAATTGAGTGCCCGCCGTCGGTTCGGCCGGGGAGTGCACGCGCGCAAGCTTGCGCCGGGCACCGATGTCGTCGCCTTCTTCAAGACGCTCGATGCCGAAACGCGCCGGACCGCGCTCGACCTGCTGAGCGAGGCCGAGCGCCAGGCGCTCGACCGGGCGTGGGAGGAATGGGCGCACGATGGTCAGACGGCACCGCTCGCAACCGCCGATGGCGCGGCATGGTCGACCTGGGTGATCATGGCCGGGCGCGGGTTCGGCAAGACGCT
>JANOOJ010000129.1:0-3735 GCA_031421295.1 Novosphingobium sp. | reverse complement strand
CGGCTACAAGTTCAGCACCTACGCCACCTGGTGGATCCGCCAGGCGATCACCCGCAGCATCGCCGATCAGGCGCGCACGATCCGCATCCCGGTCCACATGATCGAGACGATCAACAAGCTGGTCCGCACCAGCCGCCAGTTTCTCCACGAGCAGGGCCGCGAACCCACGCCTGAGGAAATGGCCGAGCGCCTCTCGATGCCGCTCGAAAAGGTCCGCAAGGTGATGAAGATCGCCAAGGAGCCGATCAGCCTCGAAACCCCGATCGGCGACGAGGAGGATTCGCACCTCGGCGATTTCATCGAGGACAAGAACGCGATTATCCCGGTCGATGCGGCGATCCAGGCCAACCTCAAGGAAACCGTCACCCGCGTCCTCGCCAGCCTGACCCCGCGCGAAGAACGCGTGCTGCGGATGCGCTTCGGGATCGGCATGAACACCGATCACACGCTCGAGGAAGTCGGCCAGCAGTTCTCGGTGACGCGCGAGCGGATCAGGCAAATTGAAGCCAAAGCCTTGCGGAAGCTGAAGCATCCCTCGCGTTCGAGAAAGATGCGTTCGTTCCTCGATCAGTAGGCAAGGCTTTCCGCCAATCGAGGCCGAGTCGAAGACGACCGTAGGTCAACGCGCTGCGCAAGCTCAAGCACCCGAGCCGGTCAAGGAAGATGCGGAGTTTTCTGGATCAGTGACGCCGCTTGCGTGCAGCGCGGGCGAGGACTAGGTTACATGTAACCGAGGAGTCCGCCATGCCCACCGCGCCCCGCTCCGGATCGAACACGAAGGTTCGCGACCATCGCGCCCGGCTGCGCGCCCAAGGGTTGCGGCCGGTGCAGCTGTGGGTGCCCGACGTGCGCGCCCCCGGGTTTCGCGAGGCGGCCGGCCGCCAGTCGCGCGCGGTGGCGGCGAGCGCGCGCGCCGCAGACGATCAGGCCTTCATCGACGCGGTTTCCGAGGGGGCGTGAAACGCGGCGAAGTCTGGACCGCCGCCGGCGGCCCCGATTACGCGGGCAAGCCGCGCCCGGTGGTGATCGTCCAGGACGACAATTTCGACCAGACCGCTTCGATCACCATTTGCGGGTTCACCTCCGACGAGACCGACGCGCCGCTGTTCCGCCTGCCGATCGCGCCGAGCGCGGGAAACGGCCTCGACCAGCCGTCGCGGCTGATGGCCGACAAGATCACGACCATGCCCAAGGCCAAGCTCGGGCAATGCATCGGCCAATTATCCGCCGCCGACACCACCCGCCTCAACCGCGCCATCGCGCTGTTTCTTGGATTGGCCGGCGTGGCGTAAGCTAGACGCTACGGAAGCTGAAGCATCCTAACCGGTCGCGGAAGCTGCGGAGTTTTCTGGATCAGTGAACCACGCAGGGCTAGCTTGTCATAATTTCAGCGGTCGTAACCTTGGCAAATTCCAAAAAGATGCTCCCAGTCGATACTGCAATCAGAGCAAAACGCCTGCTCGCGGGAGAGGCTGATATATCAGACATCGACCGGTTGCTAATTAACTTGCGGGACAGTGTGAATGGATTTCCTATAGTGCGCGAGATGGGCGATTTTGTCGCTCATTCTGCTGTACGCGAGAAAGGTCTGAGTTTCGATGTCGCCAATCCTTCGCTTGCGATTTTTCGGCTGTACGTTCATCGGGAACTGAAACTTCCCGTTTCGCGCGCGCATGCTCAAGTTGCGTTTAGGGGCTACGCACAATTGTCGCGGAATCGACTCTCGAAATCTGAGCGTACGTTATCTGCAGCTTGGTTAGAATCGATATGTGACGCGGTCCAAGGTCACGACGGCACTCAATGGCATTTCGATCCGCCCCTTTTGGTCTTGCAACTAAACTTCCTTAACAAGATATGCAGTGCAGAACTAAGGCCGGCATTTGATCAAGGCACCTATGCAGCTCAGCTTTTAAAGGCCTTGAAGAGTCTAAATCTCGTAAGCGACCGCGCTGAAATGAAATTCGGCTCGGCAGGTGCTCGCCTAATAGCCAAGCACGCGGTTGTGCGACTACACGGCGCAAAAATCAACGCACCTATGAATGAGAGAATTTCGCTGACGGCATCCTTTGAACGTGGCGTAAGTATTGGCGCTTCTTTGCCGTTTTATTTGCCGGGTAAGACAGTAGATTTTTCATTATCGATTTTTGAAGCAAACCTCGATCCTCTAGTCGATTGTTCATATCCTCTTTCACATATCGGAAATCAAATTCTTAGTGGCCCTCTCGATCTGCAGAAAGGCAAAATCGTCCTTTTGCGTTAGAAGGCACTCTTTGCGCACTACTTGAATCTGGCCTGCTGTTGCTTGATGTCATTCTGTAAGCACGGAATAATCGCCGTTCCAATCATCCTACCCAAACCCCAATCCGTACTTCCCTCATAACCTCGCTCAACCCCCAGACCATCGCATCGGCTCGATCCGGACTTACCCCCGGCCCTTCATATCCCCCACCCGCGATCATCCCCAGCAGTTGCGCCTCAAGTTCGGGCATGCGCCCGTGCAGCCGCACTCGGCCCGCCTCGAACAAATGCGCCACCGGTTCGGCGCGCGTCGTCTTGCCGACGCTGGCGTGGACCAGCTTGACCCGCAGGTTCGGGTCGGCGGCGTTCAGCACGGCTTTGACCATCTTGCCGCCCTGGTTGGCCTCGGCGACCACTTCGGTGGTGCCATGCGCGGCGGCAGCGGCGGCGACCGCGCTGGCCCAGCCTTCGGGCGAGCGACCGGTGACGCTGTGATCGGCGAGGACATGGATGATGGCATTTGGGCCAGCAGCATCGCGCGCGCAGGCGACGATGCCGCAGGTGCCCGCGCCGCTGGGGGGATCGACGGCGATCAGGGTGCGGGAGTATTCAATCCTCTCCGAGCTTGCCTCGGGGAGGTGGCAGACGCGAAGCGGCTGACGGAGGGGTGCCGTCGCGCCAGCGGCGGCTTGCGCCGGTACCCCTCCACCACCTTCGGTGGTCCCCCTCCCTGAGCAAGCTCGGGGAGGATTTGTCAGGCGGCACTTCTCGATCAGCTCCACGGTCCACAGCGCGCCCGCTGCGTCGGGGAGCAGCTCGCCGTCGAGTTCCTGGCGGCCCAGACGCGTGCCGGCATAAGCCGCCTCGATCCGCGCGCGCCACCCGGCGGAGAGGTGCGGGTTGGCGCGGGTCGGCCCGCCGGTGACCACGGTATCGGCCGCCGCCATGATCGCGCGCAGCACCGGGCCGGGACGCGGGGTGGTGGTGACCACCGCCTGCGGTCCCGCGCCCGACGCAGGATCGGCGAGCCGCAGACCCATTTGCAGCGTGTCCCAGGTTTCCTGCGGCTTGTCCCACTTGGCCAGTTCGTCGCACCACGCATAATGGTGCTCGGGGCCGCGCAGCAGGCGGGGACTGCTGCCCGAGAACAAATGTGCCTCTGCCCCGCCGCGAAAGCGCAGACGGCGCAGGCTCGGCTGCCAGTCGTCGATCCACGGCGCGGCGACCGCAAGCAACCCGCTACGCCCCTCGACCATCACCGCGCGCGCATCGTCGAGCGTTGCCGCGACCAGCGCGATACGCAGCTCCTTGGCCGATTCATCGGCGATCCGCGCGGTCAGCCATTGCGCCCCGGCGAGCGTCTTGCCGAACCCGCGCCCGGCCATGATCACCCAGGTCGACCATGCCGCGCCATCGGCGGTTGCGAGCGGTGCCGTCTGACCATCGTGCGCCCATTCCTCCCACGCCCGGTCGAGCGCCTGGCGCTCGGCCTCGCTC
>JANOOJ010000128.1:0-4869 GCA_031421295.1 Novosphingobium sp. | reverse complement strand
CGAGGGTGTGTTCGGTGCAAGCGACAGCATGGCGCTGCGCCTGTCGCAACCGCTGCGGGTCGATAGCGGCGGTCTGAACCTCTCGCTCCCGGTCGCCTATGACTATGCAACGCTGGCGACGACTTTCGGCACGCGCACGCTCTCGCTTAGCCCCGAAGGGCACGAGCGAGTCGCCGAACTGGCGTGGCGGGGTCCGCTGTGGAACGGGTCGGCACTGGCGAGCCTCTACTACCGCAAGGACCCCGGCCACCACGCCAACCTGCCCGACGATCAGGGAATTGCGATCAGCTGGTCGCGCAAGTTCTAGGCACGCTCTACGGCTTGGGGGTTATGTCGACGGTACGTTCCTCAACCGGCACGGCGCGGGGCGGTTCGGCTTTGAGCCATGCTTCCAGCGCGGCGATGTCGCTGATCCCGATTACCGCATTGGTTCCTTCGGTAAACACGCTGTAGCTGTCGCCGCCCCCTGCCAGAAAGTTGTTGGTGGTGACGCGGTAATCGGCTTCGGGCCGGATCGGTTGCCCGTTGAGCGTCATGCTGACGATCCGGTCGCCTTCCGGGCGTGACAGGTCGAAGCGGTAGACGAAGCCTTGCGATGGCGAGAGCACGGCGATCGGATCGGAGCCAATGAAGTTCTGTTCGAGCACGCGTTTGAGCTGCGCTCCGGTCAGGCTTTTGGTGACCAGTTCGTTGTTGAACGGCTGCACGGCGTAGATCTGGCCAAAGGTGAGCGATCCACCGGGTCCCGGAGTCAGATTGTGCGGCGCGCGGACCCCGAACGGGTTCATCAGCGCGATCTGCGCCCCGGTCCCGGCGGTGGCTGCCAGCTGCGCATCGGCAATGAGATGCCCCAGGCTTCCGCCGTAACGGCTGCCGTCGCCACTGGGCCGCGTCGCGATACCAGCCAGTCTGCCCACCGGACGCTGGGCAAACTCGCGCGAGGCTTCGCTGTATCTGGCGACATAGGCGGCGATATCGGACCGCGCGGTAAAACGCGGGACCATGTCGGTCTGCTCGATCGGCCCGCGCGAGGCTACGTAGCGATCGCTTTGCACGATCACGTTCCGCGCCGAGCGGGCGACCACGCGGCGCGCAACCGGGTCGATCTCGAGACGGATGTCGGTGACCAGTTCGCCGAACACGCCGGCGCTGGTCATCAGCAACGGTCGCGCCGGATCGCGCGTGGACAGGTCGCAGACATACGACCAGTGCGTGTGGCCCGAAACGATAACATCGACGCGGCTGTCGAGCCGGTCGAGGATCGGCATGATCCCACCGTTCAGCCCCTCGCAGCCCTGCGGATCGGGCTTGCCGGTGGTGCGCCCGCCCTGGTGGATCAGCACGACGATGGCGTCGGCACCCTGCGCCTTGAGTCCGGGGATCAGCGCGTTGATCGTGTCGGCTTCGTCGGCGAAGGTAATGCCCTTGATGCCATCGGGTGCGACCAGTTGGGCGGTGCCGGTCAGCGTCAGCCCGATCACACCCACGCCCACGCGGCGCTTGCCCGTACCGAAATGCCTGATCCCGGTGGAGGCGAACAGCGTGCGGCCCTGGGCGGTGCGGACATTGGCCGCCAAGAAGCGAAAATTCGCGCCCTTGAACGGTTCGACCTGGCACGGTAACCGCGCGGTGTGCTGAACGCAGCCGCCGCTCTGCTTGCGCAACAGCTCGTCCTGCCCGCTATCGAATTCGTGGTTGCCGACCGCGTTGAAATCGAGCCCAATGCGATTCATCGTCTCGATCGTCGGTTCGTCGAGATAGAGCGAGGATACCAGCGCCGAGCCGCCGATCATATCGCCCGCCGAAACGGTCAGACGGTGGCGATATTTGGCCCGAATCGAATCGATTGCACTGGCCAGCCACGCAGCACCGCCTGCCGGAACCTGCGTGACCTTGCCATCGGCACCCGCCACTGCCACCGATTGCCTCGGTGCCTCCAGCGCCCCGTGAAAATCGTTGATAGCGATGATCCCGACGGTGACCGGGACAAGTGGCGCACGCGTCGCCATCGGGCCGGCGCAGGCGGCGATCAAGGGCAGCAACAACAACGGCATAAGCGAGCGGAGTTTCATGATGCGACCTGTGATTTCGGAACAGTCCCGTCCTAACGCAAGCACCGGGGCGGGCAAGTCCGTCCTCGACGTGTCTCATTAATCCAAGACAGTTTATTGAAACCGCGCGCGGCACTTTCTATAATGGCTCGCAGGGCATTTTGCCTGGGGGAGGTTCCGCCATGGCGCGGCCGCAGACCGATATCGAAGCCGGACGCGAACGCCTGATCGATCATGCGATCGAAATGATCGAGGAGCGCGGCAGCGCCGGGCTGGCGATGACCGAACTGGCCTCGCGCGCGGGGATGTCGCCCGCCAATCTCTACCGCTACTTCGACAGCAAGGAAGCGATGATCGAGGCGGTGGCCGAACGCTGGTTCCAGCCCAAGGTTGCGATCATGGAGGATGTCGTCGCCAGCGACCTGCCTCCGCGCCGCAAGATGTACGAATTCTACGCGCGCCGCTTTATTCATTTGCGTGCGATGTGGCAGCGCGATGCGGTCGCCTTCAACACCTATTGCGAACTGGGGGCCGAGCATTTCGAGCTGGTCCGCAGCTATGTCGATCTGGGCGATCACTACCTCGGCGTGATCATCGGCGAGGCGATGGCCGAAGGCCATTTCGCCGGGCTGGGCGTGGATGAGACGATCAGCATGATCAACCAGATGGTTTCGACTTATGTGAACATCGCCATCATGGCGATGATCATGCCCAAGCTCAGCGAACAAAAGCTGGCGCGGATTATCGACGCGATTTTCGACGGGCTGTCCGCGCAGGACCGCGGGGCGATCGGGGTGACGGGGCTTAGGGCGGCTTGATCATTCTTGCTTGAACAGCGCAATGGTACAACTCGGGGGAAAATAACGATGCCAACGATTCACCACGAAATTTTGATAGGACTACCTGTCGAGAAGGTGTGGGAAGCAATTCGGGATGTTGGCCATTTGCACATCCGGCTTGTGCCTGGGTTCGTCGTGGCAACAGAAATGCTGACACATACCGCAACGCCTACGCGCCGTGTTACCTTCGCGAGCGGTGACGTACTGGACGAAGCAATTGTTTCAATCGACGATCAGCAACGGCGCTTGGTTTGGTCAATCACCAGCGTGGAACATCACAATGGCGCAATGCAGGTCTTTGACGCAGAGGGTGGTTCTCGCGTCACCTGGACCGCCGATGTCCTTCCTGCCGAACTTATCGAGGCCTTTTCACCCTTGATGGCCGCAGGGATGGCGACGATGAAGGCGCATCTGGAAGGAGAATCAGCAGAGTTCTGAGAATCTCTCGGATAAGCTCGGTTACGCCGCGCACGCGGCCTCGGCTGGAAGCCGCCCCCTGCACTTCTCCGCCCCCTCAAACGTCCAAATTCGCCACATTCAGCGCATTCTCCTGGATGAATTCGCGGCGCGGTTCGACGACGTCGCCCATCAGGCGGGTGAAGATTTCGTCGGTGACGTCGGCGTCCTCGACCTTGACCTGCAACAGCGCGCGGTTTTCGGGGTCGAGCGTAGTTTCCCACAGCTGCTCGGCGTTCATTTCGCCCAGCCCCTTGTAGCGGGCAATCGCCAGCCCCTTGCGGCCGATGGTGAGCACCGCGTCGAGCAGTTCGGAGGGGCGGGTGATGCCCCCGGCATTGGCGGTGGGGCGGGCGGCGACGACCTCGGTCTCGTCTTCGCCGTCCCCGGCAATCGCTTCCGACTCGGGCTCCTCGGCTTCGGCGCTGGCTTTCACCAGCCGGGTGGTTGCGGCATAGACTTCGGCCTGTTCGCCCACCAGCCGCGCCAGCTTGCGCGCCTCGGCGCTGGTCAGGAACGCGGCTTCGATCACGTGATGATCGGTTACCCCGCGCCACAGCCGCTGGACCGTGACATTGCCCGTGTCGGTCATCGAGGCGGTCCATCTGGCCTCGCGGTCGCCGATGTTGAGCCAGGTTGCGGCTTTGGCCAGCGCGGTTTCGCGCGCGCCCTGCGCCAGATCGGGATCGAGCACCCCAGCCAGCGCCAGCGCTTCGACAATCGCGGGATCGTAGCGGCGCGGCACGAAACCCATCAGGCTGCGCATCCGCCGCGCGTGTTCGACCAGTTCGGCGAGTTCCGCCCCGCCGCGCGCGCCGCCCGCGGTCTCCAGTATCCGGCCCGCAAGTCCCGCTTCGACCAGATAGCGGTCGAGCGCGTCATTGTCCTTGAGGTAGACTTCGGAGCGCCCCTTGGCGACCTTGTAGAGCGGCGGCTGGGCGATGAAGAGGTGCCCGTTGCGGATGATCTCGGGCATCTGGCGGTGGAAGAAGGTGAGCAGCAGCGTGCGGATATGCGCGCCGTCGACATCGGCGTCGGTCATGATCACGATCTTGTGATAGCGCAGCTTTTCGAGGTTGAATTCGTCGCGGATGCCGGTGCCCATCGCCTGGATCAGCGTGCCGACCTCCTTCGATGAAATGATCCGGTCGAACCGTGCGCGCTCGACGTTGAGGATCTTGCCCTTGAGCGGGAGGATCGCCTGGATGTTGCGATCGCGGCCCTGCTTGGCCGAGCCGCCGGCGCTGTCGCCCTCGACCAGGAACAGCTCGCATTTGGCGGGGTCGCGTTCCTGGCAATCGGCCAGCTTGCCGGGGAGCGAGGCAATGTCCATCGCGCCCTTGCGGCGGGTCAGTTCGCGCGCGCGCTTGGCGGCCTCGCGCGCGGCGGCGGCATCGATGATCTTGCCGACGACCTGCTTGGCATGGGCGGGGTTCTCCTCGAGCCATTGGCTCATCCGGTCGGCCATCAGGCTTTCGAGCGGCTGACGCACTTCGCTGGAGACCAGCTTGTCCTTGGTCTGC
>JANOOJ010000127.1:0-4518 GCA_031421295.1 Novosphingobium sp. | reverse complement strand
TGGTGGGCGGGTTCATGCTGGTCTTCTGGATCGCCTATTTCTTCGCTTTCCGCCGCAATGCGCCAGGAGGCGATCCGCGATGACGGCACCAGCGGCGACGGCGGTACGCAATTTCAACGGCAATCGCGGGCGCGTGATGGTGACGCCAGAGGGCATCGCGGTGCCGATCGTACTAGCCAGCCGCGGCTCGCGCCTTGGGGCGCTGGTGCTCGATCTCATCGCGATTTTCGCGGCGATGCTGGGGACCTCGCTGCTGCTGATCTGGATGGCAGGCGGGGTCGCCAATCTCGATCAGGGACAGGCCAGCGGCACCGCCTTTGGCCACGCGCTACAATTCCTGTTCATCCTGTGGGTCGCGGCGATGTTCCTGTTCCGCAATGCCTATTTCCTCTATTTCGAGCTGGGCCCGCGCGGCGCGACCCCGGGCAAACGCGCCACGGGCATCCGCATCGCGGCGCGCGACGGCGGCAGGCTCTCCGCCGAAATGGTCATCGCCCGCAACCTGCTGCGCGATATCGAGCTGTTCCTGCCCTTGGTGTTCCTGATGTCGGCCAGCAATGGTGGCGATATGGGCGCGGCGGGCTTTGCCGCGACCGCGTGGTTCCTGATTTTCGCGCTGTTCCCGTTCTTCAACAAGAACCGCCTGCGCGCGGGCGATCTGATCGCCGGGAGCTGGGTGGTCGAAGCGCCCAAGCGCAAGCTCGAAGCGGCGATGTCATTGGGCCAGGCCGCGCGCGGCACCAGTGAAGCCACCGGCGTCGCCTATCGCTTCGGTGAGGCCGAGCTGGCGGTCTATGGCGAGTATGAGCTGCAGACGCTGGAGCGCGTGCTGCGCGAGGGACGCCCCGAAGCGCTGGCAGCAGTGCAGGACGCGATCTGCGCCAAGATCGGCTGGAACCCCGGCGCGGCCGACGAGCGCGGCTTCCTCGAAGCCTATTACACCCAGTTGCGCGCAAGGCTCGAAGGCCAGATGCGCTTCGGCAAGCGCAAGGCGGACAAACACGCGGGCGGGAGCTAGGCCCCCGCCCGCTAGCGTCCGTTGCCCCTATTTGCGCAGGTTGAGGACCTGCAACAACATATTGTCCTGGATGTGCCGGAACTTTGCCCGGTTGCCCGAGGCGGCTTCCATCTGCGCGTCGGACTGCTTCACATGTGCCCGAATTTGCGCTTGGCGGCGTTCGCCCTCGGCGGCGTCGGGGATGTTCTTGTAGCGGCGGATCAGGAAGAGATCGGGCTCACCGGCGCGCCGGTTGACGTTGCCCAGGATTTCCCACGCGGTCTGCCAGCCCTGGCTGATCGCATATTGTTCCTGATCGCGGTAATACCCGGCCAGAAACGTCGCATAATCCAGATAGTGTCCGTCATCGATCTTCACCCCGGTAATCTCGACATAGTCGCCGCCGATGAACGGATCGGACTGGGCAAGGACCGGCGCGGCGAAGGCGAAGCTCAGCGAAGCGGCCGCGATGGCCAAGCGGTTCATCAATTTCATGGATCTTCCTCCTGTTGCAAAGCGCAGCAGGCGTCGCAAAACACGACGCCCTGCGCGTGGATTGCTCGGAGACGGGCGACCCGGACTCAATTGTTCCGGCACCAAGTGAGCCGAAAGCTATGCCCACCTTTGCGGCGAGTCAAACCGTTAGAAAAGGCGGGAAACCCTCACAAAATTACTTTCCATGCGAAGGCCGGGCGGCGCAGAAACGCCGCCCGGCTGTCCGTTCAGGGCTTCCAGACCAGAGAACGTAGCAGTTGCGAGCCCAACTGCCGCCGGTACTTGGCCCGGCCCGCCGTAGCGGCCTGCGCTTCGGCATCGGTCATCTTGTTGCGCTCACGCATGATGTCACCCCGCCGCTTGCCTTCTGCGGTGTTGGTGAATTCCTTGTAGCGCGTAACCAGATACAGATCGGGTTCCCCTGGCCGCCGGTTCTCATTGCTGAGGATCTCGTAGCCGGTAATCCAGCCCTGCGCCTTGGCGTAGTCCTGATTGCGCCGCCACAGGCCGCTCAGATAGGTGAGATATTCCAGATCGTGGCCGTCATCGACCGAGATCATACTGATCTCGACGTAATCGCCGGGATCAACCGGATAGGCATCCTGCGCCAGCGCCGGGACGGCAAAGGCCAACGCGAAAGGAGCGGCAAACAGCGCCGCGCGATGCATGAACTTCATGGGTTTTCTCCTGTTGCAAGACGCAAGGCACCGCCAAAGGCGGCGCGTTTGCGCGTGGATTGCTCGGAGACGGGCGACCCGGACTCAATTGTTCCGGCACCAAGTGGACGGAAAGCTATGCCGCGCGAGGAGACGAGTCAAAGCATTATAAACCGAACAATATCAGCGCGAGCAGCCGCCTAATTTCGAAGCGCGGTGTGCCGCTTTTCCTGCCGTGTCCCGCCGCTCCGCGCAGCACTTGCCATTGCCGCCGCTGCATCGCAGAGAAAGCAGATGGTGGAGGGCCTGCACATAATCGAGGACGACCTGACCGGGGCGGAGATTGCCGCGCTGCTGCAATTGCATCTGGATGAGATGCACCAGTGGTCGCCGCCCGAAAGCGTCCATGCCATGCCGGCCAGCCGCCTGCGCCAACCCGATGTCACCTTCTACGCCGCGTGGGACGCAGACCGGCTGGCAGGGTGCGGGGCGCTCAAGCATCTGGGCGACACCCATGGCGAGCTCAAATCGATGCGCGCCGCGCCCGAATATCGCGGACACGGCGTCGGCAAGGCAATGCTGCTGCACTTGCTCGCCGAAGCCGGGGCGCGGGGCTACGCGCGGGTCAGTCTCGAGACCGGGCGACCCGAGGCCTTTGCCCCGGCGCGCAGTCTCTATGAAACGCATGGCTTCACCGAATGCCTACCCTTTGGCGATTACGTGGCCGACGACTTCAGCATTTGCATGACGAGAGCGCTATGATCCTGCGCCCGGCGACCCCCGCCGATATTCCCGCACTGTCGCGGCTGGGGATCGACAGCTTCGTGGTCAAGTTCGGCGAGCTGTATAGGCCGGAGGATCTCGCGGCCTTCCTGGAAGAAGCGCATTCGCCCGACGCGCTTGCCGCCGAGCTCGCCAATCCCGACCGACTCTATTGCTTGGCGGAGAAGGGCGCCGTGCTGCTAGGCTATTGCAAGCTCGGCCTCAAATGCGGCTTTCCCGACCATGCCCGGGGCAGGAAGGTGATGGAGCTCAAGCAGCTCTATACCGCTCCCGATGCCACCGGCAGCGGGGTCGGCGGGGCGCTGATGGAATGGGCGATGGCAGAATTCGGCGCGCGTAGCGCTGACGAAGCCCAGATCTCGGTGTTCAGCGGCAACGATGGCGCGCAGCGGTTCTACCAGCGCTATGGCTTCGAGAAAGTTGCCGATCACACCTTCCGTGTCGGCGAACAGCTCGACGCCGAATATCTCTTCGCGCGGATGCTCTGACCCCCTATATCCCCGCCATGTCCTCAATCAGACCGTGGCGCGATATCGCGCGCCGACAATCGCGCCAGATCATGGTCGGCAAGGTGCCGGTGGGCGGCGATGCGCCGATCACCGTGCAGACCATGACCAACACGCTGACCTCCGATCCGGTTGCAACCCTCAACCAGATCCGCCGCTGCGAGGATGCCGGGGTCGATCTGATCCGCGTCTCGTGCCCCGATGTCGAGAGCACCGCCGCACTCAAAGCGATCACCCGCGCCGCGCAGGTGCCGATCATCGCCGACATCCACTTCCACTACAAACGCGCGCTCGAAGCCGCCGATGCGGGGGCCGCCTGCCTGCGGATCAATCCCGGCAATATCGGCAGCAGCGAGCGCGTCGCCGAAGTGGTCCGCGCCGCCAAGGCCAATGGCTGCGCGATCCGTATCGGGGTCAACGCCGGGAGCCTCGAGAAGGATTTGCTCGAAAAATACGGCGAGCCCTGCCCCGAGGCACTGGTCGAAAGCGCGCTCGATCACATCAAGTTGCTGCAGGACCACGATTTCCACGAATATAAAGTCGCGGTGAAGGCCAGCGACGTGTTCCTCGCGGTCGCCGCCTATATGCAGCTCGCCGATGCGGTCGATTGCCCGCTGCACCTCGGTATTACCGAAGCCGGCGGGCTGATCGGCGGGACGGTCAAAAGCTCAATCGGCATGGGCAATTTGCTGTGGGCCGGGATCGGCGACACGATCCGCGTCTCGCTTTCGGCCGAGCCCGAGGAAGAAGTCCGCGTCGGGTTCGAAATTCTCAAATCGCTCGGCCTGCGCACCCGCGGCGTCCGAGTGGTCTCCTGCCCGAGCTGCGCGCGCCAGGGTTTCGACGTGATCCGCACCGTCCAGGCGCTCGAAAGCCGGCTCGCCCATATCAAGACCCCGCTTTCGCTCTCGGTGCTCGGCTGCGTTGTCAACGGCCCCGGCGAGGCACGCGAAACCGACATCGGCATCACCGGCGGCGGCAACGGCAAGCACATGGTCTACCTTTCGGGCGTGACCGACCACCATGTGCAAAGCGAGGACATGCTCGATCACATCGTCGCGCTGGTCGAGGCCAAGGCGGC
>JANOOJ010000126.1:0-4772 GCA_031421295.1 Novosphingobium sp. | reverse complement strand
ATCAACAAATATTCGCGGTTCGACCGCAAGAACTACTTCTACGCCGATCTGCCGCAGGGCTACCAGATCAGCCAGCTCTACCACCCGATCGTCGGCGAGGGGGCGATCGACGTCGCGGTGGACGAGAAGGACCCCGAGAACACCAAGACCATCGGGATCGAGCGGATCCACATCGAGCAGGACGCCGGCAAGCTGATGCACGATCAGCACCCGACGATGTCCTATGTCGATCTCAACCGCTCGGGCGTCGCGCTGATGGAAATCGTCAGCCGCCCGGACATGCGCTCACCCGCCGAGGCCGGGGCTTACGTCCGCAAGCTGCGCACGATCCTGCGCTATGTCGGCAGCTGCGACGGCAATATGGAAGAAGGCTCGATGCGCGCCGACGTCAATGTCAGCGTGAGGAAGCCCGGCGGCGAGCTGGGCACACGGACCGAGACCAAGAACGTCAATTCGGTGCGGTTCGTGATGGCGGTGGTCGAAAGCGAGGCGCGCCGCCAGGTCGATCTGATCGAGGACGGCGGCAGGGTCGTGCAGGAAACCCGGCTCTACGATCCCGACCGCAACGAAACTCGCTCGATGCGCTCGAAGGAAGACGCGCACGATTACCGCTACTTCCCCGATCCGGACTTGCTGCCGCTGGAGCTGGACGACGCATTCCTCGAGGAATGCCGCGCCAGCCTGCCCGAGTTGCCCGATGCCAAGCGGCATCGCTATGAGGCCGAGCTGGGCCTCAGCGCCTACAACGCCGCCGTCCTGACCGCCGAGGCGGAGACCGCGCGGTGGTTCGAAACACTGCTGGGCGAGGCCGCCGCGCAGCAGGGCAGGAGCGAAGTCGAGGTCGCCAAGCAGGCGGCCAACTGGCTGATGTCGGAACTATACGGTGCGCTCAACAAGCTCGGCAAGACACTCGACGACTCGCCGGTCAGCCCCGAAGCGGGCGGCGAATTGCTCGCGCTCGTCGGCAAAGGCACGATTTCGGGGAGCATCGCCAAGCAGGTGCTCGAAAAGATGCTCGAAACCGGCGAAACCCCCAGCGTCATCGTGACCCGCGAAGGCCTGACCCAGACCAGCGACACCGGCGCGATCGACGCTGCGGTGGCGCAGGTGCTCGCCGCAAACGCCGACAAGGTCGCGCAGTACAAGGCCGGCAAGGACGCGCTGTTCGGCTTCTTCGTCGGCCAGACGATGAAAGCGATGCAGGGCAAGGGCAATCCGCAGCTGGTCAATGCGGCGGTTAAGAAGGGGCTCGGGTGAGCCTGCGCCCGGGGCTTGCACCGCGCAGGCAAGTCTGCCTAGTTACCTTCAGGGGAGGGGGAAGTCATGAACCGGATCGAACTCGGTGTGGTACTGACAGTCGCCTTGGTGCCCAGCACCGCTATGGCGCAGGCGACACCGCCCGATCCGGCTACCGTCACCGCGCCTGCAATCACCAATGGCCGCGATCCCGCGATCGTCGAGGATGGCTGGAAGCACTTCTATTTCCACCGGGCAGACACCAGCTATGTCGAGGCCTATTCCGATCTTGCGGATTGCTATCGTTTCCTGCCGGTACCCAACGCCAGCGGGGTCACCATGCCCGGCTTTGCCCCATGGCGCGCGCGGGCAGACAACAAGACCTTCAATCCGGTCACCAGCAATTACGGCCTGGTCGGCGACCTAATCGGCGCGATGGTTGCCGGACCGATCGAGCGCCGCGCCCGCCAGTCGCGGATGCGGCGGTGCATGGAGCCGCGCGGCTATCGGCGCTATCCTATGTCCGAAGACGCGTGGAAGGTCGCGGTCAGTCCCTATTCGCCCGCGACGCTGACGATCCATGCTAAGCTTGCCTCCGGTCCCCCGCCCGATGCCGATCCTGTGCCGGAGACCAAGTGATGCGGCGGTATTTTCTCGCTCTCGCCGCCGCGCTGCTAGGTGTTCCGGGCGCAGGCTTTGGAGCGGACAAGCCCGTACGGGCAATGGTTCCGGTCTTGGCCGGCGCGCCGGTGACGATCAAGCCCGACAAGGCCTATATCCTGTTTCGGACCGAGCGCGGGCTCGCCAAGACCGGAATCGAGCCGGTGCTGCTGCGCGTTCCGACGACCGATGAAATGACGCGCTACGACGCCGCGCGCCAAGTCGCCTTCGCCCGCGAAGAACCCAAACTGCGTGAGCGGCGGGCCAAGGTTGTCGCGCGCAAGGCAGCGGCCGACGCGGCACGCAAACCGTTCGATGACGCCATTCCGCCCGAGCCAAGCCTCGACAGTTTCGAGTTTGCCTGGGACGGCGCGGTCAATTTGGAAAACGTCGACGACGGCAAGCCTTATATCAAGGGCGATGCACAGCAGGTTTATCTGGTCGAAGCGGTTCCGGGCGACTACGTGCTTTACGGCGCGTCATTCGGGATGGGACTTTTCAAGCCGGGGCTCCACGTCTGCTTCTGCCTCGGCACCGTGGGCTTCGCCGCCAAGCCGGGCGAGATTACCGATCTCGGTCATTTCCTTGGCGATGTGGTGAAGATGCGCTCGCGCATTCCCGAGCTCACGCCCGAATCGGATTTCGGGCCGAGCAGCGATCCGTTCCTCGTGCTGATCGGCGGCACGGTGCGGCCCGCCGCCCCCGGGCTGGCGGTTCCCGCAGGACTTCCCGCAGCGGCGGTCAAGGTCGCCGAGTTCCACGCCGTCGGTCGCTACTTCAATCCCGGGGCGATGGGGGTTAACCGATTGGTCCCGGTGCCAGGTGTCCTCGGCTACGATCGCGGCAAGGTGATCGACCTGCGCACCGGCGCAGCGGTGCCGGATGTGGAATGAGCGTTGATCGACGAAAACGTTCGGCTGAAGCGCAATTCTATCGGCTGGATGATTATCCGGCTTGCCAAGCAGCGCCGTCTCGCTAGTTTCGGGTAATCGATTAGCGGGGGGTCGCGATGTCTCTGAAATTTATGCGTGGTGCGGTTGCGGGTGCATGCCTGGCAGCGGCGATGGTTCTGGCGCAGCCGGCGCTGGCGGGGTCGGTCACCCGGGACGGGTTCGCCTTCCCCAAGGAAGGCGAGGTTAAGGTCGTGGTGTTCCGGCCCGATGTCAGCGTCGGCTCGCTCAAGGTTGGCGGGGTCGATGAACCCAATGCTGACTGGACCACGGCGGCGCGCAGCAACATCCAGACCGCGATGGAAAGCGCGGGCGAGACGCGCACCGCCAACATGAAATTCCTCGGCGACTTCGAAGGTACCGACGGCGATCTGGTCAACGAATATCGCGGGCTGTTCGAGGCGGTGGCTGGTGCGGTATTCCAGCACGCTACACTGGGCGATCATTTGCCGACCAAGCAGGCGATGACCACCGACGTCAAACCGCGCAAATATTACAAGCTCGACTGGACGCTCGGCGAACAGGCGCAGCGGCTGAAAGCGGTAACCGGCGGGGATTACGCCATGTTCGTGTTTACCAAGGACAGCTACGGCGATGCCGGGCGCAAGGTGGCGCAATTGCTGATGGCAGGGCTGTTCGGGGCCTACATCCCGGCAGGTGTGCATATCGGCTACGCTGGGCTGGTCGATCTCAACACCGGCGAAGTCGTGTGGTTCAACACCGATCTCGCGATGGGGGGCGATCCGCGCGAACCCGAGGGCGCAGTCAAGCGGGTCGGTCAGTTGCTGTCGGGTTTCCCGGCCCGCGACGCCACGACTTCGGTGGTGACCGAGGTCAAGCAGTAAGGCCGCGCGCCCGGGACGCTCGCGCATGCTGCGCGCTCTCATTTCGCTGATACTATCGCTCGCAGTGGCGGGCCAGCCGGTGCTTGCACAGAGCATTGTGCCGACCGAGTCTGTCGTTGTGGGGTCCGCCATCTACGTGCCCCAGGACAAGGATGAGCGCGGGCTGTGGATGCAGATGGACGAGGGCGAGCGTCGGCTCAAAAGCTCGCCATTGGTGATCCGCGATCCCGCGCTCAACGCCTATGTCCGCGGGGTGCTGTGCCGCACGGCGGGTGAGGCGCAGTGCCGTAACATCCGGCTCTACATAACCCGCACCCCGCAGTTCAACGCTTCGATGGCGATGAACGGGGCGATGGAAGTGTGGTCCGGCCTGCTGCTGCGCACCCAGAACGAGGCGCAATTGGCCGCCGTTTTGGGCCATGAATATACCCATTTCGAGAACCAGCATTCGCTCAAGCTGTTTCGCAACGTCAAAGCCAAGTCGGCGGCAGCGGCCTGGCTGGCTATGACCGTGGTTGGCCTCGTCGCTTCGATCGGGCTGGCGGCCTCGATGTTCGATTATTCGCGCGATATGGAGCGCGAAGCGGACACCGGCGGGCTCCTGAAGATTGCGCGGGCGGGTTACGACACGCGCGAGGCGGCGGCGGTGTGGGAACAACTGCGCGCCGAAATGGACGCGACCGCAGCGGTGCGCAACACCAGGTCGCGCAAGGACCGCAGCGGCGGCATTTTTGCCACGCACCCGCCCAGCGCCGAGCGGGTCGCCGCTCTGACCGAACAGGCAAAAGCGCAGGCGGGAGCAGGCGAGACCGGAGCGGAACGCTACCGCGCGGCGATGGCCAGCTGGTGGCCGGCGTTTGTCGATGACCAGCTCAAGCTCAACGATTTCGGGGCGAGCGACTATCTGATTTCCAGCCTTGCGGTGAAAGCGCCGTCGCCTTGGCTGCTTTACGCGCGCGGCGAGCTTTATCGCCGCCGCGCGATCGGCAGCGATCTGGGCGAGGCGGTGCAGTTCTACGGCGAAGGCATCAGCAGCGGCGGCGACCTGCCCGAATTGTGGCGCGGGCGCGGGCTGGCGCTG
>JANOOJ010000125.1:0-2981 GCA_031421295.1 Novosphingobium sp. | reverse complement strand
GCCCGGCCACCCAGAGCATACAATCTCGTTGGGTGGCCGGGCGGGGGAGCGGGCCGGTGCCGTGATTCAGCGTAGCTGGAAAACGACTCTAGTTGCAAAATCGGCAATCTGTGCTATATCGGTTTCACTGACGTCGAACATGACGGACTGTGGCACTTCCCCGACATCCTCCGCCTTCGCGGAAATCGCGGTGTGGAAGGCTTGGCTTCAAGCTTAGGCTTTAACCCAATCATGGCTCCCATCTTTGGCCCGCGCCATCCCGGCGCGCTGCCCGGCGTCAGCGAACCAACCACTGCGGCACTGGCCGCCAAGGAACTTGATGCATAATATTCTTTCACTTCGTACCCGCCGACCGCTCGTGACCTCGTTTGACAATCTGCGCCGGAAAGTGACCGGCCCTGCCGCGACCCGCGGCACTCTGTCACGGCACGAGCTGCGCCAGATCGTCGCCGAGATCGTCGGCTAAACACCAACCGCCGGGCCGAGCATTGGCTCCGCCCGGCATTTTTCGACCGCTCAGAGGAGCCCGACCGCATGACCCCCGACCAAACCGCTGGCGCCAAACTTCGCCCGTTCCTGATCAACAAGGATACCGAGGGCAATTTCCGCCTCACCGTGCGCGACACGCGCTACAATTCGCAGGGCTATCCGCTGGTCGATTCGACCCTGCAAACCGAACTGTTCAAGACCGCCGCCGCCGCCAAGGCCTTCGCCCGCGACAACTTCCGCGCCGAACCCGGCCAATACGCGACCAAGTAAGGTTCATCGGAGCATCCGGTCAGCGGGTGCATGCAACCAGTCGCCGCAATCGCGGCGGGCACCGCAAGCAAGCAATCGGGCACCTGACGCCTGTGGCGAACGCCATACGGCTGTGATATTGTCGGCGGATTGCTGGAGGCTGCCATGCCCGTCTTGAATTTGCTGATCCGAACCGCTGCGATCGCGCTGGCGACCGCGCTTCCCGGCCTGCCCGTTTGGGCGGCTGGTGGCGGCGGTGGCGGTGGTGGATCGATGCCGAGCGAGTCCACCCCGCAATTCGATCCGGCGGCCGAATACCGCACCGGTGTCACCGCGTTGCAGGCGCAGCGCTGGACCGAGGCCGAACGCGCGTTTCGCAACGTCCTGTCGGTCGCCCCGCGCGATGCCAACAGCAACTATCTGATGGGCCTCACCAAGATCGGCAAGGGCGACTATAAGGGTGCCAAGGGCTTCCTAGAAAAGGCCGTGCGCTTCGGCCCCGACAACATCGCCGCGCATCACCAGCTGGGCGTGACCCAGGCCCGACTGGGCGATCCGGTCAAGGCTGCGACCGAACTTGCGTGGTTGCAGGGCAAGGCCGCCACCTGTGCCGCGACATGCAGCGACAGCGCGGCGCTGAGCGGCGCGATTCGCGAGGTCGAGGCGGCAATTGCAGGAGGCAAGCAGGCCCGCGTGGCGGTGCCCCGGCTCGATCGCTTTGCCTCGGTCGGCGACGGCGACGGCGCCTATCTCGCGGCGGTCTCGCTGATCAACGAGCAGCGCTATGACGATGCGATCACTTCGCTGCGCGCGGCTAGCGAGGTGTTCGGCCCTCATCCCGATGTGCTGACCTACCTCGGCTTCGCCAACCGCAAGCTCAAACGGTTCGATGTGGCCGAAACCTATTATCTTGCAGCCCTCGCGATTGCCCCGAATCACCGCGGTGCGACCGAATATTATGGCGAAATGATGCTCGAGCGCGGCGATTTCGCGGGCGCTACACGGATGCTGGCCAAGCTCGATCGGCAGTGCACTTTCGGTTGTGCCGAAGCCGACGAATTGCGCCGATGGATTGTCCGGCGATCAAGCGAGTCCTGATCGCCGCCGCGCTGGTGCTGCTGACGGGCGCTGCCACCCAGGCCCCGGGGTTGCGCGCAGCGCGCTGGACTGCTCCGACCCATTTGACCGAAACCCTGACCACCGAGCCGGGCGAATGCCTCGCCATGCCGGCCGCCGATCCGGCGCTTGCCGAGCGTATCGCGATTGGCCGCGCCGCGTTTCGTGCGCCGCTGGTGCTGGGCGGTCAGGCCGCACGGATCGGGCTTAGCTGCCATAGCTGCCACCGCAGCGGACGCGGCAATCCGGGCTTCGCCTTTCCCGGATTGTCGGGCGCGCCGGGCACGGCCGACGTCACCACTTCGGTGCTGAGTTCGCATCGCGGCGACGGCGTTTTCAATCCGCGCCCGATCCCCGATTTGAGCGGACCCAAGGCCGGGCTGATCGTCGATCAATCGGTCGCTGCCCGCCGCCTCGAACCGTTCATTCGCGGGCAGATCGTCGAGGAGTTCAACGGACCCGAACCGAGCGCCGCGACGCTCGACGGGCTCGCCACCTATCTTCGCGCGCTCGATCCCGCGCGCTGTACTGCGGCAGTGCCGATCACGCTCACGCGCGACCTGCAGCGGATCGACGAAACGCTGGCGACCGCCATACGGGTGGCCGCTGCGGGTGACGGCGACACGGCGCTGGTGGTGGTGGCTTCCGCCCGCTCGGAGCTGGAGCTGGTCGATGAGCGTTACCAGCCAGCCCGCTTGCGCCGCGCGGCGAGCGGCCTGCGCGCTGCGGCGACCGAGCTGGGCAAGGTCGAGCGCCTGCTGCCGCGTGATCCAGCGGCGGCCAGCGCCGGGCTGGAGCGCTGGTTGCAACACCGCGAGCGCTGGCGCGCGGCGCTGCGCCGGTCCGAAGCCGCATCGCTGTACAATCCGGCGCGATTGGCATCATAGCCAGCCGATCGAGCGGAACCGCCACCACAGCCCGGTGCAGATCATGAACAAACCGCCAAGCACCATGAAATACCCATACTGCCAGCGCAGTTCGGGCATGAAATCGAAATTCATCCCGTAAATCCCCGCAATCGCGGTCGGCACGGCGAGGATCGCGGCCCAGGATGCGAGCTGGCGGGTCATCGTGCCCTGCCGGTGCTGTTCGAGCAGCCCGGCGGTCTCGACCACGCTGGCGAGCGT
>JANOOJ010000124.1:0-6583 GCA_031421295.1 Novosphingobium sp. | reverse complement strand
TTGCGGCGGCGCGGCCTGCGCGGGCGGGCTGATGCCGGTGCGGCTCGAGCAGGGGCTGCGCGCCACCGCCGCGCATTCGACGCTGGCACTCGACGACGCCAATTCGACTGCGGTTCTGATCAATGGCCGGATCGGTACCGGAGTAACCGAAGTCGAGATCGATCGGCGCACGGTGGCGGGCGACAAAACCGCAGCCAGTGCGACCCGGCTCGAGGCAAGCCACGACGGCTATGTCTCGCGCTATGGGCTGACCCATCGCCGCATCCTGATCCTGCGCGACGACGGGACCGAGCTGCGCGGCGAGGACTTGCTGGTCCCGCGCGGCGGCAAGGGCAAACGCGGCAAGGTCTCTTTCGCGATCCGCTTTCACCTCGGCCTCGGCATCGAAGTCGGGCTGTCCGAGGATAAGCAGGGCGCGGGCCTCGCGCTGCCCGACGGCAGCTATTGGCAGTTCCGCGCGGGCGGCGAAGTGACGCTCGAGGAAAGCATCTGGGCCGATGGCCACGGCCGGCCGCAGCCGGTCCAGCAGCTGGTGCTGCAAGGCCTGGTCTCGCGCGGCGGGGGCAATTTCGCCTGGCTGCTCAAGAAAATGGGATAGAACTCACGTGAGCGACGTAACGATCCGCCGGGCGCTACTGTCGGTGTCCGACAAGGCCGGGCTGGCCGAGCTTGGACAGGCGCTGGCGGCAAGAGGCGTCGAGTTGGTCTCGACCGGCGGGACCGCCAGGGCGCTGCGCGACGCCGGGCTGATGGTGCGCGATGTCTCCGACCTGACCGGCTTCCCCGAGATGATGGACGGTCGAGTCAAGACTTTGCACCCGATGGTCCATGGCGGGCTGCTCGCGGTGCGCGACAATCCCGCGCACGCCGCCGCGATGGCCGAGCATGGTATCGGCGCGATCGATCTGGTGGTGGTCAATCTCTATCCGTTCGAGGCGACCGTGATGCGCGGCGCGAGCCGCGACGAGATCATCGAGAATATCGACATCGGCGGCCCCTCGATGGTCCGCTCGGCGGCCAAGAACCACGCTTTCGTGACCATTGTCACCGATCCCGAGGACTACGCTGCGTTGCTTGCCGAACTGGACGGCAAGGATGGCGCGACCGGCACCGAGTTCCGCAAGCTGATGGCCGCGCGCGCCTTTGCCGCGACCGCCGCCTATGATGCGATGATCAGCCAGTGGTTCGCTTTTGCCGACCAGCAGCAGCTGTTCCCCGAGATGCTGGCCGTGACCGGGCGGCGGGTCGAAGAGCTGCGTTACGGCGAAAACCCCCACCAGCGCGCCGCGCTTTATGTGCCGGTCGGGCCGCATGGCACCGGCATCGCCCAAGGCGAGCAGGTCCAGGGCAAGGCGCTGTCCTATAATAATTCCGCCGACGCCGACGCCGCGCTGGAGCTGGCTGCCGAATTCAAGGGCGGGGCTCCGGCGATCGTCATCGTCAAACACGCCAACCCCTGCGGGGTGGCCCAGGCCGCCTCGCTGATTGGCGCATGGCAGGCGGCGCTGGAATGCGATTCGGTCTCGGCCTTCGGCGGGATCGTCGCCACCAATGTGATGCTCGACGGGCCGACCGCCGAAGCGATCTGCGAGATTTTCACCGAGGTCGTGGTCGCTCCCGCTGCCGACGATGCGGCGCGCGCCGCCTTTGCGCGCAAGAAGAATTTGCGGCTGCTGCTGACCGGCGATCTGCCCGATCCGCGCCGTAGTGGGCTCTCGATCAAGCCGATCACCGGCGGGCTGCTCGTCCAGTCGCGTGACAATGGTGCAATCGCGCTGGCCGACCTCACGGTGGTGACCAAGCGCCACCCGACCGAGCAGGAGCTCAAGGACTGCCTCTTCGCCTGGACTATCGCGCGCCACGTCAAATCCAATGCGATCGTCTACGCCAGGGATGGCGTCACTGCCGGGATCGGCGCGGGCCAGATGAATCGCCGCGACAGCTCGCGCATCGCGGCGATGAAGGCTGCCGAAGCCGCGGAGAAATACGGCTGGGGCAATGCGCGGACCGTCGGCAGTGCGGTCGCTTCCGATGCCTTCTTCCCCTTCGCCGACGGCCTGCTGGCCGCCGCCGAGGCAGGCGCGACGGCGGTGATCCAACCGGGCGGATCGATCCGCGACGATGAGGTCATTGCCGCCGCCGACGCGGCCGGTCTGGCGATGGTCTTCACCGGGATGCGCCACTTCAGACACTGATCCGCTCGGCTCGTCGCCCCAGCGCATCGCTTCGCCGTAGAATCGTGCGCGGGCTGCAATCGTTCACTGGTTCGCAAGCGTAGCTGAGCCATCGCCGCGTCACGCACGCATCATATGAGTTTTTCCCGATGGGCCTGTTCAAGTCCGACCTTTACCGCTCCTTCGCCATCGGCTTCGCGCTGGGCGCAGCCGCGCTGTTCGTGACCATGGGTGACGATGCGCGGACCCGGATCGCGGGCAGCGTCTTGCCCGCCGCCATCGCCGCGCCGGTCAAGTAGCGGTGCTCACCCGCAAGCTGATATTGCTCGCTCTGGCGGCCAGTGCCGCATGCCAGCAGCCCGCCAGCGCCGAATCGGTGGTGCTCGCCCCGGCGGCAGCGCGGCAATCGACCGAAGCGCGCGGGCTCAAGACCGCGATTTTTGCGGGCGGGTGCTTTTGGGGGGTCGAGGGAGTGTTCAGCCATGTCCAGGGCGTGACCAGCGCGGTCGCGGGTTACCACGGCGGCAGCCGCGCCACGGCAACCTATGCGCGGACCTCCGATGGCGATACCGGCCATGCCGAGGCGGTTCGGGTAACCTACGATCCCGCCGTGGTGCGTTACGACCAGCTGCTGCGTATGTTCTTTTCGGTGGCGACCGATCCGACCCAGCTCAACCGTCAGGGTCCGGACCGGGGCAGCCAATACCGCTCGGCGCTGGTGCCGCTGAGCGAGGAACAGCGGCTCGCGGCGAGCGCGTATCTGGGACAATTGCGCACTGCGGGAGTGTGGCGCGCGCCGATCGTCACCCGGATCGAAGCCTATCAACGCTTCTACCCGGCCGAGGCCTATCACCAGGACTTCATGGCGAAGAACCCGGCCCACGGCTACATTGTCGCGTGGGATGCGCCCAAGGTCGCGGCGCTGCGGCGGATGTTCCCCGGTTTCTACAGCCGCGCGTTCAAACCGGGCTGACATTGCCGGACCGGACTCGGCCGCCTATATCGGGGACGTGACGGGTCATCATCATCACGAACATTCGGGCAGCGGGCTGGTCGATGCGGCGCGCGCCTCGCTGACCGATGCGGGCGAGCTGTGGACCGATATGCGCGCCGATGTGTTCGCCGCATTGGTCGGCCAGGATCGTCCCGCCTCCGCCTATGACATTGCCGAGAATGTTTCGGCGGGGCGCGGCAAGCGGGTGGCGGCCAACAGCGTTTACCGGATCCTCGACCTGTTCGTGCGCACCAACCTCGCCCGCCGGGTGGAAAGCGCCAACGCCTATATCGCCAACCCGCACCCGGGCTGCCGCCACGACTGCATTTTCCTGATCTGCGACAGCTGCGGCAAGACCGTCCATATCGACGACGACAAGCTCACCGGCGCGCTGGTCAGCGCGGCGCATGACGCGGGATTTGCCGACATCCGCCCGGTGGTCGAGCTGCGCGGGGTGTGCGCGGGCTGCTGCTAACCGAACTGGGTCAGGCTCAGTCCGTTACCATCGGGATCGGTGAACCAGCAGACTTTTGCGCCGCCGCCGGGCGAGGCCCAGACGCCCTGGGTGTCCTGTCCGAAGCCGTCGTAGATCGCAAAAGCCACACCCTTGGCCTTCAGCGCGGCCATGGCGACCGCGATGTCGGCCACGTGCCAGCCCAGCACCGTATGGCCGGTGCCGACATGGCCCGGTACGTCGGTCAGCCGCAGCGGGGTCTTGTTGCCCAGATCGAACGTCACCGCGTGGTCGTCCTCGCCCATCAGGCGCAGGCCCAGCACATCGGCGTAGAACGGCTTCGATTTCGCGCGGTCGGCGGTCAGCACGAAGCACATCGGTTGGGCAGTGGCGGGGAGGCTCATCGGCAAGTCCTATCAGTCTGGCAAAGCAGGGGATTAGCACTTCCAGTCTCAATCGACACGACTTTCGCAAGCGTGTATGGCCTGCCCCATGAATCCTGATCCGGCGACGCCGCTTCTCGACACGGTCGATACCCCCGCAGACCTGCGCCAGCTCGCGCCCGGCCAGCTGCGCCAGCTGGCCGATGAATTGCGCCGCGAAATGATCGCCGCAGTGGGTACCACCGGCGGGCATCTCGGCTCGGGGCTTGGGGTGGTCGAATTGACCGTCGCGATCCACTACGTGTTCAATCCCCCCGCCGACCGGCTGGTGTGGGACGTCGGCCATCAGGCCTATCCGCACAAGATTATCACCGGGCGGCGCGATCGCATCCGCACTTTGCGCCAGGGCGGCGGGCTCAGCGGCTTCACCAAGCGCAGCGAGAGCGAATACGATCCGTTCGGCGCGGCGCACAGCTCCACCTCGATCTCGGCGGCGCTGGGCTTTGCGGTGGCAAACAAACTGGCGGGGACGCCGGGCAAGGGCATCGCGGTGATCGGCGACGGTGCGATGAGCGCAGGGATGGCCTATGAGGCGATGAACAATGCCAAGGCCGCCGGCAACCGGCTGGTGGTGATCCTCAACGACAACGACATGTCGATCGCCCCGCCGGTAGGGGGGCTGTCGGCCTATCTTGCGCGGCTGGTCTCCTCGCGCCCGTTCCTCGAGCTGCGCGATCTGGCGCGGCGGCTCTCGCGCAAGCTACCCGAGCCGCTCCACCGCGCCGCCAAGAAAACCGACGAGTTCGCCCGCGGCATGGCGATGGGCGGGACGCTGTTCGAGGAGCTGGGGTTCTATTACGTCGGCCCGATCGACGGTCACAACATCGATCAGCTGGTCCCGGTCCTCGAAAACGTCCGTGATGCCGCCGAAGGGCCGTGCCTGATCCACGTCGTCACCCAAAAGGGCAAGGGCTATGCCCCGGCCGAAGCCAGCGCGGACAAATACCACGGGGTCCAGAAGTTCGATGTGATCACCGGCCAGCAGGTCAAGGGCTCGGCGGGGCCGCCGGCCTACCAGAACGTGTTCGGTGCGCAGCTTGCAAAGGAAGCGGAGAGCGATCCGCGGATCTGCGCGATCACCGCCGCGATGCCCTCGGGCACCGGGCTCGATAAATTCGCCGCCGCGTTTCCCGAGCGGTTCTTCGATGTCGGGATTGCCGAGCAGCACGCGGTGACCTTCGCCGCCGGGCTCGCCGCGCAGGGGATGCGGCCGTTCTGCGCGATCTATTCGACCTTCCTCCAGCGCGCTTTCGACCAGGTGGTGCATGACGTGGCGATCCAGAACCTGCCGGTGCGCTTTGCGATCGACCGCGCAGGGCTGGTCGGCGCGGACGGCGCGACGCATGCCGGCAGTTTCGATGTCACCTATCTCGCCACTCTGCCCAATCTGGTGGTGATGGCCGCCGCCGACGAGGCCGAGCTTGTCCATATGACGCATACCGCTGTCCTGCATGACAGCGGCCCGATCGCGTTCCGCTATCCACGCGGCAATGGCACCGGGGTGGACCTGCCCGAGGTCCCGCAGCGGCTGGAAATCGGCAAGGGGCGGGTAGTGCGCCACGGCAGCAAAATCGCGCTGCTCTCGCTTGGCACGCGGCTGGCCGAAGCGCTCAAGGCCGCCGACCAGCTCGAGGCCAAGGGGCTCTCCACCACCGTCGCCGATTTGCGCTACGCCAAACAGCTCGACGAGGACCAGATCCGCAGACTGATGGCGAGCCACGAAGTGATCGTGACGGTCGAGGAAGGCAGCATCGGCGGCCTCGGCGCGCATGTGCTGACGCTGGCGAGCGATGAGGGTCTGATCGACGCAGGGCTCAAGCTGCGCACGATGCGCCTGCCCGACAGCTTTCAGGACCACGATGCGCCCGACAGGCAATACGACATCGCCGGGCTGAACGCGCCGCAAATTGTGGAGACGGTGCTGAGAGCGCTGCGGCACAATTCGGCGGGCGTTGAAGAGGCTAGGGCTTAGTCGTAAACTTTGCGGCGATGGCCGACGGCGACCACGAAAATCACGAGTCGGCTGTCCTCAAGCTTTGCGATCACCCGAAAATCGTCGAATCGGAACCGCCAGTAGCCATCCCAATCATCGACCATCGCTTTCGCACGTGTGCGAGGATCGTCGAGCTTGGCCATTTTCTCCAGCCCAGCGATCACGCGTGCAGCAGGAGCACCTCCCAGCTTCCGCAGCTGCTTGCGCGCCGGTGTGTCGTATTCAATCGTCCAAGCCAAGCTCGCGTCTCATCTGCGCATGGCTGATGCGCTGACCCGCGTCAGGATCGCGCAACGCTGCTTCCAGCAAAGCTATATCCTCAAGCTCTTCGATCTTCTCCTCGATCGCCTGCCGGGCGTAAAAGCTTTTCGACCGCCCAGTGCGCTTGGCTACGGCGGTGAGACGTGATTCGAGTTCGGGATCGAGGCGGACGGCAAGCATGATGAAGCCTTTCTAATTGTCATACGTGTATAACAACCCGTGTCGCGCGTCAATTCGTGCTCAGATCCACCGCCACACGCCCGC
>JANOOJ010000123.1:0-1928 GCA_031421295.1 Novosphingobium sp. | reverse complement strand
CGCGCTTCGGCGACCAGCACGCGTTTGCGCCCGCTGATCCACCGCCCCTCCGCCACCACGCGGCCCGCCTTGACCGGGCGGACGAAGTGGAGATTGAACGAAGTGGTCAGCAGGAAGCGATCGGTTACCAGCGTGTTCGCCGCATAGAACGCAGCGTCGTCGAGCATCTTGAAATAGATCGTGCCATGCGCCGCTCCGGCCGCATGATAGACCCGTTCGTCGATCTCGAATTCAATCCGCGCACTACCCTCGCCGGTGACGCTCAGTTGCGATTCGAACAAATGGTTGACCGGTGCGGAGGCATAGAGCCCTTCGAGCGCGCGCCAGTGGAGCTGGGCGCCTTCCGGTCCCAAATCTTCAGGCCCGGATCCGTCAGGCAGCGTCGCGGTCGATGACATTGGCGAGCAGCGCGAACAGCGCTTCGCTTCCCGGGGCTTCGCTCAGCGCCTCGTGCATCCGCTCATCGCGCATCATCCGGCTGATCGCCGCCAGCGCATGGAGATGCGCCGCGCCCGCTTGTTCGGGCGAGAGCAGGCCGAAAATCAGATCGACCGGCATGCCATCGGCCGAATCGAACGCAACCGGCGCATCGAGCCGGAAGAACGCCGCGACCGGGCGCGTGAGGCCCGGCAGCCGCGCATGCGGAATCGCCACCCCGCGACCGAATCCGGTGCTGCCAAGCTTCTCGCGCTCTTCGATCCGCTCGAGCACGAGCACCGGATCGAGCCCATAAACCGAGGAAAACCGCGCGGCGAGCTGTTCGAGAATCGCCTGCTTGCTAACGGCACCGATGGTACCGACGGCTTCGGGCAGGAGCGTGAAGAGAGCTGTCATCGACAATATTGGTCCAGAATTTCGATCCCGTACAACAACAAAGGAGCAATTGGCCGGAAGTTCCGTGCCTTGCCCTCTATCCTCGTGCGGAAAATACTCGCGCGCGTCTAGGCGCCGCTTGCGGACGGTTCAACCCAGCCGATCGACCCATCGCCGCGGCGGTAGACCATATTGTGCCGTCCGGTTCCAGCATTTTTGAAAAGCAGTGCGTTGGTGTTGCGCAGATCGAGCATCATCACCGCGTCTGAAACCGTGGTCTCGGGCACATCGACGCGCGTTTCGGCAATCACCAGCGGAGCGTCTTCATGCACCTCTTCGACTTCGGCAGAGGGCTCGGCAAAGACAGTATAAGCCGCCTCTTCCTCGCGCGCGGCATAGGCCGTTTGCTCATGGCGGTCGCGCAACCGCCGCTTGTAGCGGCGCAGCTGGGTGTCGATCTTTTCGGCCGCCTGATCGAGCGAAGCATGCGCATCCTGCGCGATCCCCGCGCCCTTGAGGATCAACCCCTGCATGACGTGAGTGACGATATCGCAGCGAAACGCACCAGCCGGAGCCTTGCCGAAGGTGACTGTCGAAGACAGCGCGCGGCTGAAATATTTTTCGACGATCGCGCTCAGGCGATCCTGGGCGTGAGTCTGGAGAGCTTCACCCGTAGCGACCTGGTGGCCCGATACGCGAATTTCCATAAAGCTTCTCCTGTCAAAGCGTCCCGTTCCGGTGGGCTGAATGCAAGTCAGCTGTCCCAGAGCGGAGACTGAATTGTGCCGAGGAAGGCGATGTGAATCGCCAGTTCCTCGGGCCTCGCCGCATGCGGGCGCGGCTCTCGAAACGGCCGCGCGCGCACTACCGAGGTAATCGTCGCGACCAGCGCGTCACTGCTGTTCGCCGCGAGCTCGAGCCCGATCTGCCGTCCACCAGTCAGCTCGACATAGACCTGCGCGAGCAGCTCGGCGTCGAGCAGCGCGCCGTGGCGCGTGCGATGGCTGCGATCGATCCCGTAGCGGGTACACAACGCATCGAGCGACAATTTGGCCCCGGGATGGCGCACCTTGGCCAGCGCGATCGTATCGACCATCCGGCTGCGACTGATCGGC
>JANOOJ010000122.1:0-9376 GCA_031421295.1 Novosphingobium sp. | reverse complement strand
CTTGGCCGCGACCAGCGCATCATAGGCGCTGTCATCGACGACATCGCCCTCGCCATCTTCGGGCAGGCCTTTGCCGAAGCCATAGGTGCCAAGCACGCTGATCAGCTCGGGATGGCCCGCATCGCAGTGATAACACTCGCGATTGTTTTCCATCACCAGCTTCCAGTTGGCATCCTCGATCAGATTGTCCTGCACCGCGACCTTGCATTTTTCGAGGTCATAGACCGCGATCTGTTCGGCGATATCCGCCTTGACCCGGTCAATCGGCGGCGGGTTGTCGCTCATGCAAATGAAGATCAGCCCGCCGATGTTTTCCAGTGCGACGGGCGAAAGGCCGTGGTCCTGTTTGGCAAAATCCTCCGCCATGCTCCGCGCCGCCAGCAGTGTCCCGTCAAGCCCATAGGTCCATTGGTGATAAGGGCACATCAGCCGAGCTGCACGGCCACGCTGTTCGAGGCAGATCTTGGAACCGCGGTGGCGGCAGCTGTTCCAGAAAGCGCGCACCCGATTGTCCCGGCCGCGCACGATGATGATCGAATTGCTCGCCAGCTCGAACACGAAAAAGTCGCCCGGATTTTTGACGTGGGCGACGGTGCAGGCATAGAGCCACACCGACTTGAGCATCACCTCGGCATCGAAATGAAACGCCTCGTCGCTGACATAAAGTTCGCGCGGCAATGTATGGCCCTTGCGGTCCTGTTGCAGCCAGCTGGCAATGGGTTCGAACCGGGACACCGGCCTAGCTCCTGAGCGCATTGTTCTCAGGGTCGAACGGCGAATCTGCGACGATCGTTGCCGCGTGCCGCCGGCCCAGAATCTCGATGTCGAACCCGGCTCCCGGCAGTGCCAGATCGGGCCGGATCATCGCCAGCGCCAGCGATTTGCCGCAGCGCCAGCCATAGCCGCCAGAGGTTGCCCGCCCGACCAGCTGATTGCCTTGATAAATCGCTTCGGAACCACGCGCATCGGCATCGGTGACCCCGTGGACTTCCAGCGTCACCAACTTGTTGGCGAGGCCCTTGTCGCGCCATGCCAGCAGCGCCTCCTTGCCAAAAAAGCCCGGTTTCTTAAGGCTGATAAAACGGTCGAGTCCGCTTTCATGCGCGGAATACTCCACCGAAAGTTCGCGCGGAATCAGCTTGTAGCTCTTTTCCAGAGCCATCAGCGTCATCGCGCGGATTCCGAACGGCTTGATCCCGAACTCGGCGCCTGCTTCCATCAGCCGGTCGAAGATGTAGTTCTGCATCTCGATCGGATGATGGATTTCCCAGCCCAGTTCGCCGATGAAATTGACCCGCAATGCATCGACCTGGGCCAGACCGATGCTCAGCTTCTTGCCGGTCAGCCACGGAAAGGCTTCGGTGGAAAGATCGGTGTCGGTCAGCTTGGCGAGCACTTCGCGGCTGCGCGGCCCGGCCAGCACCAGCACGCCCATCGCGGTGGTAAGCCGTTCAAAAGTGACCGAACCATTGGTCGGCAGCGCTTTACGCAAATAATCGTGATCGTGGCGTTCATAGGCCCCGGCCGAGACCAGATAATAGCGCTGCGGTCCGGTTTTATAGACGGTGAACTCGGCCCGCACCCCGCCCTTGGCGGTGAGCAGATAGGACAGCGAGACGCGCCCGATTTTCTTGGGCACCGCATTGGTCAGCAGCCCATCCAGCCAACTTTCCGCGCCGGGTCCGGAAATCTCGCATTTGGCAAACGCGCTCATATCCTGGAGCCCGACATGCTCGTGAACATGGCGGCATTCATTGCCGACATGTTCAAAATAGTTCGAGCGGCGGAACGACCATTTCTCGCGGATCGGCGGGCTATCATGCACCGCCGGGTGGTTGTGATTGAGCAGCACATCGGGCCGGTCGAGATCGGCTTCTGACAGAGCGTAGCCTTCTGGCGCGAACCAGTTGGGTCGCTCCCACCCGAACACCGATCCAAACACCGCGCCCAGCGCCTTCATCCGGTCATAGCACGGCGTGCGGCGCAGCGCGCGACCGGCCTCGCGTTCCTCGTCCGGATAGTGAACGGTGAACACCTTGGCATAGGCTTCCTCGTTCTTCTCGATCAGATAACCGCGCCCGGCATAATCGCCAAAGCGGCGCGGATCGACCCCCATCATGTCGATCGTCGGCTCGCCATCGACAATCCAGTGCGCCAATTGCCAGCCAGCGCCACCGGCGGCAGTGACCCCGAAACTATGGCCTTCGTTGAGCCAGAAATTCTTGAGGCCCCAGGCCGGGCCAATGATGGGCGACCCGTCGGGCGTATAGGCGATTGCGCCATTGTAACCGCGTTTGATCCCGACCTCGCCAAAGGCCGGAACCCGCGCCATCGCGGCCAGAATATAGGGCTCAAGCCGCTCCAGCGCGTCGGGGAACAACTCATATTCGCTGTTCGCCGCCGGGCCATCGACGTAACAGGCTGGCGCGCCCAACTCATAGGGGCCAAGCAGCAGCCCGCCGGCTTCCTCGCGCATGTACCAAGAGGCATCGGATTCGCGCAGCACGCCCATCTCCGGCAGGCCCTGCCGCTTGCGTTCCATGATTGCAGGGTGCTGTTCGGTGACGATATACTGATGCTCGACCGGGATCACCGGGATGTCCAGCCCGACCATCGCGCCGGTCGCCCTTGCAAAATTGCCCGAGCAGGAAATCACATGCTCGCAGGTGATTTCGCCCCGAACGCCATTGGATTCGCTCGAAACCAGCCATTCGCCCGAAGCCAGTTGGGTGATTCCGGTGACGGTGGTGTTGCGATAGATCGTCGCGCCGCGTTGGCGCGCGCCCTTGGCCAGCGCCTGGGTCAGGTCGGCGGGCTGGATATAGCCATCCTCGGGATGCTGAATCGCACCGATTACACCGTCCGTGTTACACAAAGGCCAGATTTCCTTGACCTGATCGGGGCTGAGGAAATTGACCTCCACGCCGATCGTGCGGGCAACGCCCGCATAGTAATGGTACTCGTCCAGCCGGTCTTTAGTGGTAGCGAGGCGGATGTTCGAAACGCGCGAAAAACCGACATTGAGCCCGGTTTCCGCTTCAAGGCTGGGGTAGAAGTCGACCGAATATTGATGCAGCTTGCCGACCGAATAGCTAAGGTTGAACAGCGGCAGCAGCCCGGCGGCGTGCCAGGTCGAACCGGACGTCAGCTCCTTGCGCTCAAGCAGGACAGCATCGGTGAACCCAAGCTTTGCGAGATGATAGAGCGTGCTGACCCCAACTACGCCGCCGCCGATCACCACTGCCCGTGCCGTCGATTTCATTTATTCAGCCCAGCCGAAATGAATACAGCGCCGTTATGTCAGGCAAGCCCTTGTCGGGGCAACCGCGAAGCGGTCCGCCTCGTAATATATCACATATTTTAATAGTTCACATAAGTCTTCAATCCGATAGCGTCTGGGCGACAAAGCCGCCATGATCCCGCCAAGTCAGCAAACTGATTATTCCGGGGGGAAGCATGACCACAATCGATGGACCGATGGCCGAAGACCGCGCCGCAAACCAACTCAGCCGTTCACTCAAATCGCGCCATGTCTCGATGATCACTTTTGGCGGGATCATCGGCGCGGGGTTGTTTGTCGGTTCGTCCACCGCGATCAGCACCATCGGACCGGCGGCGGTGGTCAGCTATGCGCTGGCGGGTCTGATGGTGCTGCTGGTGATGCGGATGATCGCCGAAATGGCGATGGCGCTGCCCGGAATGCAGACCTTCCCCGATTTCGCCCGCGAAGGCGTGGGTGAATGGGCCGGGTTCATGGTCGGCTGGCTCTACTGGTATTTCTGGGTGGTGGTGATCGCGATCGAGGCGATTGCCGGGGCCAAGATCATCAACGCCTGGTTCCCGCAGTTCGAGGTCTGGCAAATCGGGGTTGCGCTCATGGCAATACTGACGGGCGTGAACCTGATGTCAGCGCGCTCGTATGGCGAGTTCGAATTCTGGTTCGCCTCGACCAAGGTCATCGCAATCATCGTCTTCATCCTGGCGGCAGGTGCTTACGCATTCGGGATCACCTCGCCGACCGGGCACAGCTTTGCGAACCTCACCGCGCATGGCGGTTTTGCTCCAGCGGGAATTACCGCCATTTTTGCCGGAGTGGTGACCACGATATTCTCGCTATGCGGAGCCGAGATCGCGACTCTCGCCGCTGCCGAATCCGATGAAGGTGCCCGGACCATCGCCCGGATGACCATTTCGGTTTCAGTTCGCATCCTGGTCTTTTTCGTGCTGTCGATCTTCATGATTGTCTCGATCGTGCCGTGGAACGAAATCGAAGTCGGGGTTTCGCCATTCGCTCATGCCTTGCGGGTGATGGGCTATCCCGAGGCCGATCTCGTGATGAACGCGATCGTGCTGGTGGCGGTGCTGTCGTGCCTGAATTCGGGCATCTACATCACCAGCCGCGCGATGTTCGGCCTGGCCCAGAACGGCGATGCCCCGCAATCCTGTGTCCAGCTGAGCAAGGCGCGAGTGCCGGCCCGCGCGATCCTGATCGCCAGCCTGTTCAGCTATGGCGCATTGGCAGCATCGGTTCTCTCGCCCGACCGGGTGTTCAATTTCCTCGTCAATTCCTCGGGCGCAATCATGCTGTTCATCTATTTGCTGATCGCCTGGGCCCAGTTGCGGCTGCGCGCCCGCTTCGAAGCCCAAGCTCCCGACCAGCTGAAACTCAAGATGTGGTTCCATCCCTATGCCACTTGGTCGACGATGGCGGGGATGATCGGCGTTCTGGTGCTGATGGGTGCGTCACCGGGGCACCGGATCGAGCTGTGGGCCAGTATCCTGGTAACGGCTGGTTTTGCACTGGGCTGGTGGCTGACCAAGCTGAACGCAAGCTCTTCGGCAGTGCGAGCGTGACCGAATTTTTCCGATCGGGAGATTCTTTTCACTCACAACCGCAGGCTGGATGACGGATGAGCGTAGCAACGCTGTAACCGGTGTGGGAGCCTAGCCGTGAACCTTGAAAACGATCCGCTGGCCGCCTTCTGGATGCCATTCACATCGAACCGCGCGTTCAAGAAAAACCCGCGCCAGTTGGTTGCCGCCAAGGGCATGCACTATACCAGCGCCGATGGGCGGCAGGTTCTGGACGGAACCGCTGGCCTGTGGGCTGTCAACGCTGGCCACTGCCGCGCACCGATCGTCGAAGCGATCCAGAACTGCGCCGCGAAGCTCGATTATGCTCCGCCGTTTCACCTGGGCCATCCGCTGGCGTTCGAACTGGCATCGCGGATTGCCGCAATCATGCCCGATGGGCTGGATCGGATATTTTTCACCAACTCCGGCTCTGAATCCGTCGATACTGCGCTGAAGATCGCGCTCGCCTATCAGCGGGCGATTGGGCAAGGCACGCGCACCCGGCTGATCGGGCGCGAGCGGGGCTATAATGGCGTCGGGTTTGGCGGCATTTCGGTGGGCGGGATCGTCAGCAATCGCCGCCAGTTCGGCACGTTGCTGACGGGTGTCGACCATCTGCCGCACACGCATAGTATCGATCATAATGCCTTCACCAGAGGCCGCCCGGAATGGGGCGGCCATCTGGCGGACAATCTGGAAGCTATCGTCGCGCTCCACGGGGCGGAGACCATCGCTGCGGTGATTGTCGAACCAATGGCGGGCTCAACCGGCGTGCTGGTGCCGCCCATCGGCTATCTGGAAAAGCTGCGCGAAATTACGCGTAAACACGGCATCGTCTTGATCTTCGACGAGGTGATAACCGCCTTTGGCCGCGTCGGTGGTGCAACCGCGTCAGGCACGCTGGGCGTCACGCCAGACATCATCACGATGGCCAAAGGGCTGACCAACGCCGCCGTGCCGATGGGCGCGGTCGCGGTCAGCCGCCAGATCCACGACGGCGTGGTTGAAGGCGGGCCGGACGGGATCGAGCTGTTCCACGGCTACACCTATTCGGGCCACCCGCTCGCCGCCGCCGCAGGTATCGCAACGCTCGACCTCTACAAGTCCGAGGGCATCTGGGAGCACGCCGCCGCGCTGCACGGCTATTGGGAAGCGGCAGTCCACAGCCTCAAGGGCAAGCGCCACATCATCGACATCCGCAACATGGGGATCGTCGCCGCGATCGAGCTTGAAGCCCACCCCGGTGGCGTCGGCAAACGCGGGATGCAGCTGTTCCACCAATGCTTCGACAACGGACTTCTGGTGAGGGCGACCGGCGACATCATCGCGCTGTCCCCGCCGTTGATCCTCGAGAGGGCGCATATCGATGAGATGATCGGGCGGATTGGGGAACTGGTTGAGGGGGTGGAGTAGCGGGCGGCAGAGCGGAACCAAGCCAGGCGCATTTGACAGTATACTCAAATAGGTATATAGACTTGCCCAATGATTGGCGAAACGCCCCTCGACTGGATCGGCTCGGCAAAGCAGGATTTGCTCTCTTTCCCCGATCCGGTGGTTGACAGAATGGGCTATGCGCTGGGCGTTGCTCAGTTAGGCGGGAAGCATCCCCATGCCAAGCCATGGAAGGGCGAAGGCGGCGGGGTGTTCGAGGTTGTCGAAGATTTCTCGGGCGACACCTACCGCGCGATTTACACGGTGCGCTTTGCCGAGGTGATCTATGTGCTCCACGCCTTTCAGAAGAAATCGACCAAAGGCATCGCCACGGCCGCTAACGACATCGCGATGATCAAGACGCGATTGCGACTGGCGCGCACGGATTATGACGCCCGGATGGCAATAGGGACAAAGGCAAGATGACGGATACATCCATCACACGCGGCACCGGCAATGTCTTTGCCGACCTCGATCTGCCTGACGCAGGCGAACGGCAAACCAAGACTCGGCTCGCGCTGGCGCTCAACCGGATTATCAAGGTTCAGGGCCTGAAACAGATCGACGCCGCGCGCCTGCTCGGCGTGCCGCAGCCCAAGGTTTCAGCGCTGGTCAATTACCGGCTCGAGGGTTTTTCGGTCGAGAAGCTGATCGATTTCATCGTGGCGCTTGGGCGCGATGTGGAGATTATCGTGCGGCCCAAACGAGGCAGCGATGCGGCGCGGGTTCTGGTGTTGGAGGCGGCTTAAGATTGCGCCAGGCGCTGGGATCGAACTCGAAATTCGGAAAACGCGGGATGGAGCTGTTCCACAAAGGCTTCGACAACGGCCTGCTGGTCCGCGCGACCGGCGACATCATCGCGCTGTCCCCGCCGCTGATCTTGGAGAAGGCGCATATCGATGAGATGGTCGGGCGGATTGCTGAGCTGGTTGAGACGGTAGATTAGGCGCGGGCATCGGTGGCAAGGGCAGAGTCAAAAGCGCGCCGATAGCGTTAACGAAGCTGTGACAAAACGTCACCAACCGCCGCCACTGTCCGCGCCACGTCTTTCGAACTTGTGTTCCAACCGCAAACGCTGATCCGCATCACCCGCTCATCATTCCAGCTGCCGCCACTGAAGAAAGCCTCGCCGCTGTCATTGATGGCGGCGATGACCGCATCGCTTATGTTGCTGCCGTCCGTCGCTTCAAAACGGATCAGGCCCTGGTTCATCGTTGGCCGGGCGATTCCCGTGGCCCCGTCGAAGCCAGCAATGCCGTCGAATATAGCTGCGGCATGGTCGCAGCATCGCTCGATCATATCGGCAAGTCCATCGCGACCAAGCTCCATTAGCGCCGCGAGCGCCGGCAGCGCCCGTGCGCGGCGCGACCATTCAGGCGTAAAATCCATGGGATCACGGATCAGCCCGCCGGTTGTCAGATAGGCTGCCGTCATTCGCATCGCAGCGCTGTGCGCGGCGGCATCACGTGTAATCGCCATGCCGCAATCATAAGGTGTGTTCAGCCACTTGTGCCCGTCGGTGGCCCAACTGTCCGCCTGGTCTATCCCTGCAACAAGCGGGGCCATACGCGGGCTGGCGTTTGCCCAAAGCCCAAAGGCGCCGTCGACATGGACCCATGCTCCGGCGGATTGGGCAATAGGGCACAAGGTCGCGAAATCATCGCAAGCACCGATGTTAAGGTCACCCGCGTTGAGAATGACGATCTTCGGGGCATCGGGTGTCTCCGATAGCGCGGAGATCAGCCCGTCTGCCGACATTTGTCCAGGTTTGTCCCCGCTAACGGTCGTGATGCAATTGCTGCCCAGCCCGAGCAGGCGCAATGCCCGCGTAACCGAAGAATGGTAGTGCGCGTTGGCCAGCACCCTGATTATCGGCGCGCCCTGAAGACCTCGATCCTCGACGTCCCACCCCTTAAGCGCCAAAACCGCGTGACGCGCGGCGGCCAGCGCCGTCGTATGGGCCATCTGGCAACCAGTTACGAAGGCATAACTGGCGTCGGCAGGCAGCCGTAGCGCTTCCAGCAGGAACTGGCCCGCAACTTCCTCGAGGATCGCCCCTGCAGGACTGGTCGACGCAAGCACCGCATTCTGATCCCAAGCCGAACACATTATGTCGGTTGCCAGTGCCGCAGGCAGCGTACCGCCTTTCACCCAAGCGAAGAAGCGGCCTCCGGCATTGCCGGTCAATCCGGGCTCTGCTGCTGCAGCAATAACCCGGACCACATCGGTTGCCGACATGCCATGTTCGGGGAATTGCGACGGCAGCGGCGATCGTATTTCGGCTGGAGTACCGCGAGACTTGACCGGTCGCGTATCGAGCGAAGCCAGATAACGACGCGCTTCACCGAAGGCTATGTCGAGTGAATCCATTGATGCTGGTTAGTCGGCAGAGCGAATCGAGTCGACCCTCTCGGCATGGTCAGTCACGAGCCCCAGCCGATCCGCGTGTTGATATCGGTATTGTTGACCCCCGCCGCGCCGATCCTGATCAGCACCTCACCCGGCCCCGGCATGGGCACCGGCACATCGCTGCGCCATTCAAGCTTGTCGAAACCCCCATTGCCGGTGAGCAGCACCGCGCGCATGGTGGCCGGAAGTGTCAATCCGCCCGCTCCAGCCCGAACTGGTTGAGATACCATTGCTGGAACTTGATCACGCTGCCTTCCTGATCGGAATAGCGCCCCGGGCGATAGCGGCTGGACAGAATTCCGGCCTGATTGTTTTCGGTGATGATTTTGTCTTGCGAGGTGGTGGCGTGATAGCCCCAGATCATCTTTTCGATATCGACCTGATCTTCGGTGGCGCGGCCATCGACCAGCCAGATCATCTCGACGTCCGATTGCAGCGCGGCACGCGGGGTGAACAGGAACAAGATCGCGAAATGATCGTCCGCGACGATCTGGCTGAACGGACTGAAGCTGAGGTGCATCCGTCCGCCGTCGGGGCGAACGCGCTTGCCCATCAGCGGCGCAGGCGCGGTGCCGTCCTGCGTTTCGGCGGCCCAGCCGTCCTTGTTCATCCGCTGCATCAGAAGGCGCAAATGGCTGCTCGAGGGCGGCTCGTCGATGGTGCCGATCATCGGGCGGCCAAG
>JANOOJ010000121.1:0-2516 GCA_031421295.1 Novosphingobium sp. | reverse complement strand
AGCGGCGAGCGCACCGAAATCGCCTGCGCGTTTGCCGGATCGACCCGCACTGCGACCGTTACCGAACGCCCGGGACCGGTGGCGGTACTGGCGGGGGTGAAGCGGTATAGCTGACCCTTGGACAGCGCGCGCACCGAGATGCTGCGCGCCAGTCGCGGATCGAGTGCGCTGGGAGTAATCGTTTCGATCTCGCTGCGGGCGATCGGGGAGACCGGCATCGCATCGAATCGGCTGGAGAAGGCGAGCACCGCGCTGGGCAGGGCGAGCAGGCCGACCGCACCGGCGAGCAGAAGGGGTGCGGCAACGCCGCCGCGCTTCGTGGTTTCGCCCGAACGTATCACGCCCCGTCCTCTCCAGCTGGCAGTGAATAGTTGCGCCATTTCCATTACAGAATCGCGCAATTCACCTGAACCAACGATTAGTTTCCGCTCGAATGGGGAAGAATCCAAGCGAAATTTCCCGGTTGCCCCGGGACCCGATGGAATCGGCGGCACGCTTCGACCAGAGCGCCGGGCGTTCATCGGCAGTTCAAGGGTCGCGCGGCCAAAAGCGCGCACTTGCCGCGCGGGCCGCGGTGGCTATAGAGGCGCAGGCGGCGCGTCGGGCGGATGGCTCCGATACGCCTCAACGATACAGGATTTGGACCTACGATGATTGGCAGCACCACCACCGGCCGCAGTTCTTTCCGCCGCATCGGGAGCATTGGCCTTGTTGCCTGTGCGGCGCTGGCGCTGGTCAGCTGCGGCAAGAAGGATCGCCCCAAGGCCGATCTCGCTGCCAGCCGCGTCACCACCATCGGGGTGAACAGCTATCTGTGGCGCGCGAGCCTCGAGACGCTGAGCTTCATGCCGCTGCTCCAGACCGACAGCACCGGCGGCGTGATCGTGACCGACTGGTATGCCAATCCGACCAATCCGGGCGAGCGGGTCAAGGTGACCGTCACCATTCTCGACCAGGATCTGCGCGCCGATGCCCTGCGCGTTGCGGCCAGCCGCCAGCTCGCCCAAGGCGGCGGCTGGGTCGATGCCCCGGTTCAGGCTGCGACCGTGCAGAAGCTCGAAGACATCATCCTCACCAAGGCCCGCGACCTGCGCCAAAGCGCCATCAAGTAATTCCGTCGTCCCGGGCTTGACCCGGGACCGCTGGCCTCATCGCTCCAACCTCACGTGAAAGAGGCCCGCGATCCCCGCGTTCGCGGGGATGACGACTATCGACAAGCGCGTTTGACTGATTAGAGGAAGCGCCATGACTTCCGCCCCCGCCGAACCAAGCCGTTTCGATCCCGCTGCCGCCGATCCGCGCTGGCAGCGCGTGTGGGACGAGCGTCAGTCGTTCCGCGCCGACGATGCCAGCACCAAACCGCGCAGCTATGTGCTGGAGATGTTTCCCTATCCCTCGGGCCGCATCCACATCGGCCACGTCCGCAACTATACGATGGGCGATGTGCTCGCCCGCACCAAGCGGATGCAGGGCTACGAAGTGCTTCATCCGATGGGCTGGGACGCTTTCGGTATGCCGGCTGAGAACGCGGCGATGGAGCAGGGCGTCCATCCCGGCGGCTGGACCCGGGCCAATATCGGCACGATGAAAGCGCAGCTCAAGCGGCTCGGCTTCGCGCTCGACTGGAGCCGCGAACTGGCGACCTGCGAGCCCGATTACTACGGCCACGAACAGGCGCTGTTCCTCGATCTCTACGCGGCGGGGCTGGTCTATCGCAAGGAATCGGCGGTCAATTGGGACCCGGTCGACATGACCGTGCTGGCCAACGAACAGGTGATCGACGGGCGCGGCTGGCGGAGCGGCGCGCTGATCGAGAAGCGCAAACTCAGCCAGTGGTTCCTCAAGATCACCGACTTTGCCGAAGAGCTGCTCGAAGGGCTGGAGAGCCTCGACAAATGGCCCTACAAGGTCCGGCTGATGCAGGAAAACTGGATCGGCAAGAGCCAGGGACTGCAATTCCGCTTCTCCGGGGTGAACTTCGACGAGACGATTGAGGTCTATACCACGCGCCCCGACACGATCTTCGGGGCCAGCTTTGTCGCCGTCGCGGCCGAGCACCCGGTCGCGCAGGCGGTGGCGACCACCTCCGCCGAGGCGCAAGCGTTCATCGAACTGTGCAAGTCCGGCGGCACGACTGCGGCCGAGCTGGAAACTGCCGAAAAACTGGGCTTCGATACCGGGCTGACAGTCAGGCATCCGCTCGATCCGGCAATCGAACTGCCGGTCTACATCGCCAATTTCGTCCTCATGGAATATGGCACCGGCGCGATCATGGCGGTGCCGGGCCACGACCAGCGCGACTTTGAATTTGCGACCAAGTACCAGTTGCCGATCCTGCGGGTGGTGGCCGCCGATCCCGCCGACGCGGCCAAACCCTTCGCGGGCGAGGCCGAGGCGGGCGACGGGGTCTGCGTCAACTCGCAATTCCTCGACGGGCTGCCGGTTGACGAGGCCAAGGCCGCAGTCATCGCGCGCGCCGAGGCCGAAGGCTGGGGCCAAGGCAAGACCGTCTGGCG
>JANOOJ010000120.1:0-7520 GCA_031421295.1 Novosphingobium sp. | reverse complement strand
GCCGGGAGGGGGAGCGGGCCGGTGCCGCTAGCCAATCGCGGAGGCGATTGGCGCAGCACGCAAAGACTCTCTCAATCCCCCTCGCCGGGCTCGGCGGAGAAGTATTTTTCGAACTTGCCGTCCTCACCCTTGAACTCGTCGGCATCCTCCGGCGATTCCTTCTTGGTGGTGAGGTTGGGCCATTCGGCGGAGAATTTGGTGTTGAGCTCGAGCCATTGCTCGAGCCCGCTCTCGGTATCGGGCAGGATCGCCTCGGCCGGACATTCGGGTTCGCACACCCCGCAGTCGATGCATTCGCTGGGATTGATCACCAGCATGTTCTCGCCCTCATAGAAGCAGTCGACCGGGCAGACCTCGACGCAGTCCATATATTTGCATTTGATGCAGGCGTCGGTGACGACATAGGTCATGGCGGCGAGTTCCCCTCGGGCGTGATAGTTTCACCCGCTGCTATGGGATTTGCGCGCGGCTCGTCAAGCATGTCGTCGAGCGCGCGGTAGCAGGCGCGGGCTTCGGCCAGCGGTCCGCGCCGGGCGGGCACGGCGAGCAACTCGATCACCCGCACCGCATCGCGCATCGGCAACACCAGTACATCGCCGGGTTTGACGGGAGCGCTGGTTCGCTCGATCCGCCGCCCGTTGAGCCGGATGTGCCCGGCCATGATCCAGTCCTGCGCAAAGCTGCGACTGCTCGCCAGCCGCAGGAACCACAGGAGCCTGTCGAGCCGCATCAGGAAGCCCCGAGCCGCATCTAGCGAACCAACTCCGCCAGCGCCGCGAAGGCATTGCCCGATGGTGCCGGGCGTGTCGTTTCGCGGCTGGGCTGGCGCGGCTGCGGCAGCCAGCGCCAGCTCGGCGGAAGCAGCGGCCCGGCCGCGCCGCTGGGGAGCGCGCGCGGAACCTTGGGATGGAACCCGGCTTGGTGCAGCAGCTGCGCGTAGTTGGCGGAGGTAAGCCCCATCGAGACTGCCAGCGCCGGATCGAGATGGAGTGCGCGCTTGCCCGCCGCGACGCGAGCACGATGCGCGGCATGGAGCAGGCGTTCGGCCATATCGACCCGCAAGCATTGCGTTCCGCAGCGCCGGTAGCCGGGCGGGCCCGCGCGGTATTCGGCGCTGAGCACCGGCGGCATGGCGTCAGCCACCGCGCGCGAATCGCCGCTAAGCGCGTGCCACGCGGCGAGCGCGGCGGGGCGAATCATGGCGGGCAGGAACAGGTCGAGCGCGCCGACCCGCACGCCCAGGGCGCGCAATTGGTCGCGCTGGACCTTGTCGAGCCGCTCGACACCCGACTGCGCGCGGTCGAGCATCCCGCCAGCTTCGACCAGCCGGATCAGCAGCGCGCGCAGCTCGGGCCCCGCCGCGGGGTCTGTGCTGGCAAGGCCAAGCCTGCGCAGCGGTTCCAGCGGACGGAGCGCGTGGTCGAGCCAGGCCGATAGCGCCGCGACCAGCGCCTTGCGCTCCGTCGCCGGTATCGCTTCGAGTGCGGGGTCGGGTACCAGCTTGGGGGCCAGCAGATCGTGCGTCGGGATGATTCGAACCAGCGGATACTCACCCTGCGAGACAGTCCCCGCGACCAGCGCCAAATCGGCTTCGCCCAAATTGATCGCCGCTCCCAGCGCCACCGCTCGCGCGGCGAGCAGCCCGGGCAAATGCCGCTCCGCCGCAGCCAGCAGCAGCTTGCGGTCGCCAGCGCGGGCGCCGGGATCGACGCTGAAGCGGAAGCCCGTGAGTTCGCCGATGTGCTCGCCGTCCACCAGTACCGCATCGCCCTCCAGCGCCACCGGCAGCAAACCGGCATCGGGACCGAGCTTCTTCATCAGCACGGTGGTGCGCCGGTTGACGAAGCGCTCGGTCAGCCGCGCGTGGAGCGCGTCGGACAATCGCGCTTCGACCGCGCGAGCGCGCGCCGCCATTTCGTCCCTGGCCAGCACCCAGTCGGGCCGCTGCGCAATATAGGCCCAGCTGCGGATCGACGCGATGCGCATCTGCAGCGTGTCGATGTCACCGGCGGGCCGGTCGAGTTCGGCAATGGCGCGGGCGATGTAGTCCGCGCCCAGCTCGCCGGCGCGCAAATCCTCCCACAGCCGGGCGACGAAGCGCGAATGGGTCTCCGCTCCCTGCTGGCGGAAGTCGGGCAGCGAGCAGGCTTCCCAGAACCGCCGCACCGAGGCTTCGCCGCGCACGGTTCCGGCGATGGCCGGGTCTTCGGCCAGGCGCTTGAGCACCGCGAGGTCGATCGCTTCGGGGGCGGGTGCAAGCTCGGGCCGCGCGGGCGGGGTTTCGAGATCGGCGATCAGGGTGGTCAGGCTGGTCAGGCGCGGCTCGGCCTCGCGCCAATAGAGTCTGGTCAGCGGCGGAAAGCGATGCTCCTCGATCGCATAGACTTCTTCCGGGGTGAATTCGGCGTCGTGGCCGCCGGTCCCCGCCAGCGTGCCGAACGTCCCGTCGCGCTGGTGACGCCCGGCGCGGCCCGCAATCTGCGCCATCTCGGCGGTGGTCAGGCGGCGCTGCCGGATGCCATCGAACTTGCTGAGGCCGGCAAAGGCGACGTGATCAATGTCGAGGTTCAGCCCCATGCCGATCGCATCGGTCGCAACAAGGTAATCGACCTCGCCCGACTGGTAGAGCGCGACCTGCTTGTTGCGCGTTTCGGGCGAAAGCGCGCCCATCACCACCGCTGCCCCGCCGCGGAACCGGCGCAGCATTTCGGCCACCGCGTAAACCTGCTCGGCGGAGAACGCGACGATAGCCGAGCGCGGCGGAATGCGCGACAGCTTGCGCGCGCCGACATGGCTGAGCGTCGAAAAGCGCGGGCGGCCGACCACTTCGGCTTCAGGGATCAGCGCGCGGACCAGCGGTTCGAGCGTCGCCGCGCCGAGCAGCATCGTCTCCTCGCGGCCCCGGGCATGGAGCAGCCGGTCGGTAAAAATATGCCCGCGCTCGCGGTCGGCGGCGAGCTGCGCTTCGTCGAGCGCGACGAAGGCCAGATCGGCGTGGATCGGCATTGCTTCGGCCGTACACAGCAGCCAGCGCGCGTCCTTGGGCTCGATCCGCTCCTCGCCGGTGATCAGCGCGACGCGGTTCTCGCCCTTGATCGCGCAGACCCGCTCGTAAACCTCGCGCGCCAACAACCGCAGCGGGAAACCGATCGCGCCGGAGGAATGCGCGCAGAGCCTCTCGATCGCGAGGTGCGTCTTGCCGGTGTTGGTCGGACCCAGCACCGCCTTGATGGTCGAGTCGCCGCGGGCGCGGCCGGAAGGTGGGAAATGGCCCATCGCAAGCACTTATGTGGCATCGGCGGGACCCAGCGACAAGCTCGCCGAAGTGCTCGTCCCCAGCTGCGCCGACTGCCGCACTTAGCCAAAGTTTAACCTTACGGGTGCAGGGATTGCCTCACGGATGGAGAACTCCAGTTGTTCAAGTTGCGTGAGCCGATGGCAAGCGATGGCGCCGGCCCGGTAACGGGTGCGGCGGCGCTGACCTATGCGCAGCTGCTGGCCGAGCCATTACCCGCCCAACCCCGCTTCGCAATTTTGCGTCAGCGAGCATCCGCCGCGCTCAACCGGCTCGATTTTTCAACCGACCTTGCCGAAGACATCGGCAGCGCGCGCTGGTTTCGCGGGCTGGGAACCATGCTTGTCCTGACCAGCGCCGCGCTTTCGTGCTGGCCCGATTATTCCTCGGTCGAGGCCGCCCCGCCGATGCGGCTCGATCGTACCGCGCGCGACCAGTTCCGCAGCCAGACGATCCAGCCGCTCGCACTGGGCGGGGATAGCGGCAGCCATATGGGCGCGACCGCGCGGGTAAAACCCCTGGCCAGCGCCCCCGAACGACCGACCGTGGCGATGGTGGCAACGCTGGGCCAGGGCGACAGCTTCGGGCGGATGCTCGAACGCGCCGGGATTGGCCCCGGTGATGCCGCGCGCGTCGCCAGCTTGGTCGCAGCGAGCGTGCCGCTGGGGGAGATTGCCCCGGGGACGCGGTTCGACCTCACGCTTGGCCACCGCGCTGCGCCGGGCCAGCCGCGCGCGCTCGACAGACTTGCGTTTCGCGCACGGTTCGATCTCGATCTGGCGATCGAGCGTGGCAGCGGGGGGCTGGCGCTCCAGCGCAAGCCGATTGCGGTCGATACCACTCCGCTCAGGATCCGCGGACTGGTGGGCGCCAGCCTCTATCGTTCCGCCCGGGCTGCGGGGGTGCCGATCGGTGCGATCCAGCAATATCTCCAGACGCTCGATGCGCATCTTAGCCTCGATACCGATATCCAGCCGACCGACAGCTTCGACATCGTCGTCGAATACAAGCGCGCCGCCAGCGGCGAAGCGCAGCTCGGGCAGTTGCTGTTCGCCGGGCTCGATCGCGGCGGCAAGCCGACCGCGCAGCTGCTGCGCTGGGGCGTAGACGGGCGTTTCCTCGAAGCTTCGGGCCTGGGCCAGCAGAAAAGCGGACTGATCATGCCCGTCGTCGGGCGCATCACGTCCAATTTCGGCGCGCGCCGCCACCCGGTCCTGGGCTATACAAGAATGCACGCCGGGGTCGATTTCGGTGCGGCGTGGGGCTCGCCGATCTACGCGGTCGGCGATGCCACGGTCGGTTTTGCCGGACGGCACGGCGGGCACGGCAATTATGTGCGGCTTGAGCACGGCGGCGGGATGGGCACCGGCTATGGCCATATGAGCCGGATCGCGGTTTCGCCGGGATCGCAGGTCCGCGCCGGGCAAGTGATCGGCTATGTCGGTTCGACCGGGCTCTCGACCGGGCCGCATCTCCATTACGAGCTCTACCAGAACGGCAAGACCGTGAACCCGCTGGCGGTGCGCTTCACGATCAAGTCGCAGGTCGATGGCAAAGAGCTGGCGCTGTTCAAGGCGAAGCTGGCACGGCTCAAATCGATCAAGCCGGGGGCGGCACTGGGCAGCCTTGCCCCCAGGCAGGCGGTGGCGATTCACCTTCCCGATTGATGGCCTGCAGGTTTTGCGGCAGGACCGCCGTATGACTGCGACCTATCCCGCGCTGCGCCTGCGCCGTACCCGCGCCACCGCCTGGAGCCGCGCGCTGCATCGCGAGACCCAGCTCACCCCCGCCGATCTGATCTGGCCGCTGTTCGTCACCGAAGGTTCGGGCGCCGAACAGCCGATCGCCTCGCTCCCCGGCGTCTCGCGCTGGTCGGTCGACGGGATCGCGGCGCGCGCCAGGGAAGCGATCGCGCTGGGCATCCCCTGCATCGCGCTGTTCCCCAATACGCAAGCCGAGCGCCGCGACGAAAGCGGGCGCGAGGCGCTCAATCCCGACAATTTGATGTGCCGGGCGATCAAGGCAATCCGCGATGCTTGCGGGGATCAAATCGGCGTGCTGACCGACGTGGCGCTCGATCCCTATACCAGCCACGGGCAGGACGGGCTGGTCGATGCGGCGGGCTATGTCGCCAATGATGCGACGGTCGAAGTGCTGGTCGGGCAAAGTCTCAACCAGGCGGCGGCGGGCGCGGACATCATCGCCCCGTCGGACATGATGGACGGGCGGATCGCCGCGATCCGCGCCGCGCTCGAGGAGGCCGGCCACGCCAATGTCCAGATCATGAGCTACGCCGCCAAATATGCCTCGGCCTTCTACGGCCCGTTCCGCGATGCGGTGGGCAGCACCGGGTTGCTCAAGGGCGACAAGCAGACGTACCAGATGGACCCGGCCAATGGCGAGGAAGCGCTGCGCGAAGTCGCGCTCGATCTCGCCGAGGGTGCCGACAGCGTGATGGTCAAGCCCGGGCTGCCCTATCTCGATGTGGTCGCGCGGGTGAAGGACCGCTTCGGCGTGCCGGTCTTCGCCTACCAGGTGAGCGGCGAATACGCGATGATCGAGGCAGCAGCAGCAGCCGGCGCAGGCGATCGCGACGCGCTGGTGCTCGAAACGCTGATGGCGTTCAAGCGCGCGGGCTGCACCGGGGTGCTGACCTATCACGCCGCCCATGCCGCGCGGCTGCTGACCAAATAGGTATGGAAATTATACCAGAATTCGAATATGATCCGGAAAAGAGCCAAGCGAATTTGCAAAAGCACGGCATCGATTTCGAGTCTGCTCAAGCATTGTGGCAGGATCAACACAAAGTCATTGGCCCGACTGCATCGCCGGACGAAGATCGCTGGATGCTGGTTGCAACGCAGGACGGCAAGTTGTGGTCGGCAATCTTTACGGTCCGGGATGGCCGGATCAGGTTGATTTCGGTCAGACGGTCTAGGCCCAAGGAGGCAGCAAACTATGGACGCCAAACCGATTAGTGCTGAAGAGTTCGACCGGCGCTTCGACGATGGCGAAGACATGGGTGATTACGTGGACTGGAACTCGGCGCGGCGCCCGGGTCTGGAAGTCAAACGCGTTAATGTCGATTTCCCGCAATGGATGGTGGCTCGCCTCGACCGCGAGGCCAAGCGGCGCGGCATTACCCGGCAGGCCCTGATCAAGACCTGGGTCGCCGACCGCCTCGATGCCGCTGCTTGACCGCGCGGCTTAATTCACGATGATCGAGACCGAGCGGCTGCGGATGCGTGCGTGGGAGGAGCGTGACATCGCCCCGTTTCACGCGATTTGCAGCGATCCGGTGGTCATGGCGACACTCGGGCCGGTGATGAGTTTGGAGCAAGTCGCGGTACGCGTGGAGCAAATGCAGGCGATGCAGGCCGAACTGGGGCACTGTTTCTGGGCGCTCGAGCGGCGCGATGACAATCGCTTGCTTGGCTGGTGCGGGATAATTCGCGGCATCGCCGGGCCAGTAAACGGAAAGCCCGAACTTGGCTGGCGGCTGGCAAGCGATTGCTGGGGGCATGGCTACGCCAGCGAAGCGGCGCGCGGGGCGGTGGCGTGGGGTTTTGCAAATCTTGCGGACAATGCGCTGTGGGCGATAACGACCGTGGCCAACACACGCAGCCGAGCCGTGATGGACCGGCTTGGCATGCAGTATCGCGGCGAGCTCGATTTCGATCACCCGCAGGTGCCGGAGGGCGATCCCTTGCGCCGCCATGTTGCCTATTCGCTGGAGCGCAGCACTTGCATCAAAGAATGACGCCGCCCCAGCCGGTCCGCCGCGCGCTTTATGTCGCGACGATCCTGACCGGCAGCTTCCTGCTGTTCCTGGTCCAGCCGATGGTCGCGCGGATGGCGCTGCCGCAGCTCGGCGGCGCGCCCAATGTGTGGAACAGCGCGATGCTGGTCTACCAGGCGCTGCTGCTCGGCGGCTATGGCTATGCCCACTGGCTCGGCCGGTTTGCGCTGCGGCGGCAGGCGACGATCCACCTCGTACTGCTCGCGCTCGCCGCGCTGACCTTGCCGATCGGGTTGGCCCATTTGAGCCCGCCCGCGCCGGGCAACGAAGTGTGGTGGGTGCCGCTGCTGTTCATCGCCAGCATCGGCCCGGTGTTTTTCCTCGTCTCGGCGCAGGCCCCGCTGATGCAGCGCTGGTTTGCCGCCAACCCCGCCGCCGGGGAACCCTGGGCGCTCTATGCCGCCTCCAACCTCGGCAGTTTCAGCG
>JANOOJ010000119.1:0-7731 GCA_031421295.1 Novosphingobium sp. | reverse complement strand
CTCGACGTGTGGATCGTCACCGGCGACGGCGACGGGATGAGCATCGGCGGCAACCACACGATGCACATCCTGCGGCGCAATCTCGATTGCCAGATCATGCTGTTCAACAACGAGATTTACGGGCTCACCAAGGGGCAATATTCGCCGACCAGCCGGATCGGCACCACCTCGCCCTCGACCCCGATGGGTTCGGTCGACCGGCCCGCCAGCCCGTGCGCCTTTGCACTGGGTGCGGGCGCACGGTTTGTCGCGCGCGGGTTCGATGTCTCGAAGAACCTGCCCGAAGTGCTCAAGGCCGCGCACGCCCACCGGGGCGCGGCCTTTATCGAAATCTTTCAGAACTGCGTGGTCTACAACAAGGACGTGTTCGACGACTTCGCCCGGCCCAAGGGCGCGGAGGACCGCCAGCTGTGGCTCAAGAATGGCGAGCCGATGCTGTTCGCCGGAGCGCGGCAAGGCATCGCGCTCGACGCCGAGAAGCTCACGCTCAAGGTGGTCGATGTGACCAGTGGCGATTGGCAGGCGGCGGGGGTGATCGTCCACGACGTCACCAACCGCTCGGTCGCGCATATGCTGGTCGAGCTGCCGTTCGGCCCGTTCCCGATGGCGCTCGGCGTGCTCTACGACGATCCGCGCCCGACCTTCGAAGCGGCGGTGGTTGCGCAGAACGCCAAGGCCAGCGAAGGCAAGCAACCCAATCTTGCCGCGCTGCTTGGCAAGGGCCAGACCTGGACCGTGGGCGAGGGCGGGCCTGAGCTTTAGACCGGCATTTTCGCATATTGGTTGAACCGTTCGACCACCAACCGGCACCCCACCACCCAGCCCACCGCGCCGAGCCAGCCGGCCAGCACGTCGCTGGGATAGTGTACGCCGAGCCATGCCCGGCTGAAGGCGATCAGCGCGCCGAGTAGCAAGGCCGACGCTATCAGCGTCCGGCGATATTGCGCGCCGACCAGCGGTGCAAAGGCCAGCGCCAGCGACAGGTACAGCACCGTCCCCCCAAAGGCATGACCACTGGGGAAGCTGAGGCCGCCCGCGGGGACCAGATGCTCGACCACGCTGGGCCGGGGCCGGGCCAAGGCGAGTTTCAGCGCGCTGTTGATCAGTCCCGCTGGCAATGCGGCTACCGCCAAGAACATTGCGTCCGAGCGCTGACGGCGGAGCAGCAGGACGGCGATGCCGAACGCTGCCAGCGCCAGCCGCACCCAGGTTTCGCCGAGTTGCGTGATCGCCACCAGCGGACCATCGAACGCCGCAGAACCGCTGCGCAGCGCGACCAGCACAGCCTCGTCGAGGTGCTGGGTCCAACCCTGCGCGACCGCGACGGCCAGCGCGCCAAAGCCCAGCCACGCCGCGATACCGATGGTCGTGGTGCGGCTGCGAAGGGCGGGGACAGGAGCCATCCGGCGAGGGTCTGGCATGGCCGACCCGCCGGGGCAATCGGCTTGCCTCGCCGGGGCTTTCTTGCCACGTCCCGGCCGATGGACAATCTCACCCATTCGCTGATCGGCGCAGCGTTCGGTCAGGCCGGGCTCAAGCGCAAGACCGGGCTGGCGATGCCCGCGCTGATCATCGCCGCGAACCTGCCCGACATCGATGCGGTCTGCGCGATCTACGGGGTGGAATCACTGGCGATGCGGCGGGGGATTACGCATGGGCCGATTGCGATGGTGGTGTTGCCGCTTCTCCTCGCCGTTATATTGTGGTGGTTCGACCGATGGCAGGCGAAGCAGGGCAAGCGGCCCGAGGCGCGGCTGCCGGTGCGCTTCGGCTGGCTCCTCGCGCTGTGCTTTATCGGCTGCCTGACCCACCCGCTGTTCGACTGGTTCAACAATTACGGCATCCGCCTGCTCGAACCGTTGTCGAGCGAGTGGTTTTACGGCGATACGCTGTTCATCATCGATGTGTGGATTCTGGCGATGCTGGGCGCGGGAATTTGGCTTTCGCTGCGGCGGGAGCGGACGTCGATATCGCAGCGGACCAGACCGGCCCGTGTCGCGCTGGCAAGCGTCGTTGCTTATGTCGGCTTCAATGGCCTGCTGACCTGGCTGGTGGAGACTACCGCCAAGGGTGACGCGCCGTATCCGACGCTGGCCGTGGCCAATCCGGTGCCAGTGGCGTTCTGGCGGCGCGAACTGCTGGTCAGGACCGCCGACGGGCGGTTCGATTCGGTCGAGTGTACCCTGCTGGATTGCACCCGCCGCCCGGTGGAAGTGAAACCGACCAATATGTTCGATCCGCGTATTCCACTGTGGGCCAAGGGCAATCCCGGCGCGCAGGCGTTTCTGTTCTGGAGCAGGATGCCGGTTGCCGAACTGCATCCCGACCGGATCGTCCTGCGCGACCAGCGTTTCATGGACCCGCTCGCGGCGCGCAACTTCTCGGTCACGCTCAAGCCATGACCGCGCCAATCATCGTCTGGCTGCGACGCGATTTGCGATTGGTGGATCAGGCTGCATTTCACGCCGCAGCGGCGAATGGTCCGGTGATTCCAGTCTATGTGCTTGACGACGAAACCCCGCAGCATCGGCGGATGGGGGCGGCTTCGCGCTGGTGGCTGCATCACAGTTTGGCGAGTCTCGATGCCGATCTGCGCAAACTGGGTTCGCAGCTGATCCTGCGGCGCGGCAAGTGCGACGAGGTGCTGGCGGCGCTGGCCGGGGAAACCGGCGCACGCGAGGTTCATGCGCTGCACCACTACGAGCCGTGGTGGCGCAAAGCCGAGCGTGCGGTGGCGACGCGGGTAACGCTGCATCTCCATGACGGCAACTGCCTCGCCCCGCCGGGAACAGTGCTGACCGGTGGTGGGACGCCGTACAAAATCTTCACCCCGGTCTGGCGCGCGTTGAGCGAGCGGCTCCCGCCGCCGGTGCCGCTGCCCGCTCCTGCCACTCTTTCTGCGCCTGACCAGTGGCCGCACAGCGAACGGTTGGAGGATTGGTCGCTGCTGCCCACCAAGCCCGATTGGGCCGGTGGGTTCCGCGACAGCTGGGTGCCGGGCGAATCCGGCGCGCACGACAGTCTCGATGAATTCGCACATCACGCCGCCCGCTACGGAAGCCAGCGCAATCTTCCCTCGGTCGAAGGTACTTCACGCCTCTCTCCGCACCTCCATTTCGGCGAAATCTCGCCCGCGACGGTGTGGCACGCGGTATCGGGCAGGGGCGGATCGGCCGGCACCTTCCTCGGCGAGCTCGGCTGGCGCGACTATGCGCAGAACGTGATCCTGCAGCTGCCCGATTATGGCCGCACCAACGGCCGCGACGGGCTGGATGGCCTGGTGTGGCGGACAGGACCCGAAGCCGATTCCGACCTTGCAGCCTGGCAGCAGGGCCGCACCGGCTATCCGATCGTCGATGCCGGGATGCGTCAGCTGTGGGCCACCGGCTGGATGCACAACCGGGTGCGGATGATCGCCGCCAGCTTCCTCATCAAGCATTTGCTGATCGACTGGCGCGAGGGTGAGCGGTGGTTCTGGGACACGCTGGTCGATGCCGATTACGGCTCCAACGCGGTCAACTGGCAGTGGAGCGCGGGGACCGGGATCGACGCCAATATGTTCGTGCGGATCATGGCCCCGCTGACCCAGTCGCCCAAGTTCGACGCCGTCGCCTATATCCGTGAGTGGGTGCCCGAGCTGGCCGGGCTGGACGATTCCGCCATCCACGATCCGGTATTCCCGCCACCGGGCTATCCAGCCAAGATCATCGGCCATGCCGAGGGCCGCGCGCGGGCGCTCGCCGCGTTTCAGGCGGTGAAACAACGCGGCTAGTGGATTGCCCGTGCGCACCCGAGGGTCCATGATGCGCCCATGAATGCGCAGGTGCCGGAGAGGGGAGCGGAGCTTGTTGCGGCCGGCCGGGGGATCGGCAGCGGTCCGCAGTGGCTGGCGCGCATCTGGGCGAGCGGTGCGCAACAAATGCTCGACCGGATCGACGCGGGTCTGGCGAGCGGATCGCTCCATGTGGCACTTCCCGATGGCTCGACGCGGCTGCTGGGTGGCCGGGCCGGGGGCTTCGTGGCCGAGGTCACCCTGCACGATTATCGCGCGCTGCTGCGGCTGGCCACTGGCGGATCGGTCGGCTGGTATCAGGCGTGGGAGGCAGGTGAGTGGTCGAGTCCCGATCCGGTGCCGCTGTTCGCGCTGTTCATGGCCAATGCCACCACGCTGGACGATACCGCCCGGGCGCAAGGCCCGTGGCGCTGGGCGGCGCGGCTGTTTCACTGGCTGCGGCGCAACACCCGGCGCGGCTCGCAGCGCAACATCCACGCGCATTACGATCTGGGCAACGATTTCTATGCGGCGTGGCTCGATCCGACGATGAGCTATTCGAGCGCGTGGTTCGATGCCGGGGAGACCTCGCTTGAAGCCGCCCAGCAGCGCAAGATCGCTACGATCGCCGAGCGGGTCAGCGATGCGGCAATGGTGCTGGAGATCGGCTGCGGCTGGGGCAGCCTGTCGGGGCATCTCGCCGCTGCGGGCAAGGCGGTCACCGCGATCAGCCTGTCGGACGAGCAGCTGGCCTGGGCGCGCTCGGTCCAGCCCGCCTCAATCGATTTCCGCAAGCAGGATTACCGCGACGTTACCGGGCAGTTCGACGGGATCGTCAGCGTCGAAATGGTCGAGGCGGTCGGGCAGGCTTACTGGCCCGATTTCTTCGATTGCCTCGCGCGCTGCCTTGCGCCCGGTGGGTGCGCGGCGATCCAGTATATCGCGATCCGCGACGAGCTGTTCGACGCCTATGCCGCCAGCGCCGACTTCATCCAGACCTATGTGTTTCCGGGCGGAATGCTGGTCAGCGAGAGCGCCTTCCGGCGGCTCGCGGCCGAACGCGAGCTCGAATGGCGCGATCAGGTCAGCTTCCCGCTGGACTATGCCGAAACGCTAAGGCTGTGGCGCGCCAATTTCGACTGCGCAGTGGAACAGGGACGGCTGCCGGCCGGATTCGACCAGCGCTTCGTGCGGCTGTGGCGCTTCTACCTGATGTATTGTGAGGGAGGATTCCGCAGCGGCGGAATCGATGTCGCGCAAGTGACGCTGGTCAAGTCAGCCTGACCCTCAAGCAACCGTACGGAACACGCTGTCGCCGCGGTGGCGGGCGAGGATATTGTCGTGGATGATCGGGCTCAGCATCGAATGGAACGAGCAGCCGACCTGGCAATTGTTCCACCACACCACCTCGGCCATCAGCGATTCGAGCCCCGGAATGCTCAGCCAGCAGACCGTGCCGGGATGAATGCGGGTGATCGCCGAGGCGCAGAACCCGGCCAGTGACAGATCGTTGACGACGGTCTGAAAGCCCTTGGAGCCAGAGACCCGCAGCGAGGCCGGAATCATGATGCGCGTGCGCGGCGCGCAGCGATCTTCCTGCGCGGCGATCGCATAGCGATTGGCCGAATCGAGCATAAGACTGCTCATCGCGCGTCCTCCATGGTTGCCACCGCACTGCGCGGCAGGCTTTGTGGAGTGTGGAGGCTATTGCTTACGCAGCGCTTAGTGCGACTGGTTAACCCGTTCGCGGTGCGGGCTGGCAAATTGTTCACCAAGTAGCGCAACCATCCGCGCCGCCACCGCCTCGGGCGGCTTGACCGAGGCCGGATCCTCGCCCGGATAGGCGCGCGCGCGCATCGCGGTGCGGGTCGCGCCGGGATCGACAATCGCCACCCGGATCTTGCTGACATTGCGCACTTCCTGTGCGTAGCAATCGAACAGCACTTCGGCGGCGGCCTTGGTCGCGGCATAGGCACCCCAATAGGGCTGGGGCTGGGTGGCGACACTGGTGGTCAGCGCGATCACCCGCGCGTCCGCGCTTTTGCGGAGCAGCGGGGTGAATTGCGCCAATAATACCTGCGTTGCGAGCACGTTGGTGGTCATCGCCTTGGACAGCGCGGGCTGGTCGATGTCGGTCACGGCGGTCAACTGCGGCAGGATCGCGGCGGCATGAACGAGGATGTCGAGCGCGGGCCAGCGTCCGGCGATGGCGGTTGCGAGCCGCGCGATGGCGTCGACTTCGCTCAGGTCGAGCGGAGCGATCGTCGCAGCGCCATCGGCAGCGAAGATTCGCTCTTCGACCGCTTCCAAGGCCTTGGTATCGCGCCCGGTCAGGATGACATGCGCGCCAGCGGCCGCAAGCGCCTCTGCCATGGCCGCGCCAATCCCCCGGCTCGCGCCTGTGACGAGCGCGACCTGGCCTTCGAACGGCTTCATCTCAGGCGACCCTGCCCACCGGCAGCGCGAGTTCGCGTTGCTCCGCTTCGCGTTCGGTATAGTCGGTCAGGTAGGTCGGGTAATCGCCGGTGAAGCAGGCGTCGCAATGTTGCGGGCAGGCGTCATCGCGCCCCGGTTCGCCCACCGCACGATAGAGCCCGTCGATCGACAGGAACGCCAGGCTGTCAGCCTCGATGAACTTGGCCATCGCGGCGACATCCATCTGCGCGGCCAGCAGCTTGCTGCGCTCGGGGGTATCGACGCCGTAGAAGCAGCTGTTCTCGTAGGGCGGGCTGGCAATCCGCATATGCACTTCGGCCGCGCCCGCATCGCGCATCATTTGCACGATCTGGAGACTGGTGGTGCCGCGCACGATCGAATCGTCGATCAGCACGATCCGCTTGCCTGCGACGATCGCGCGGTTGGCGTTGTGCTTGCGCTTGACCCCGGCATGGCGCGCGCCATCCGACGGCTGGATGAAAGTGCGCCCGACATAGTGCGAGCGGATGATCCCGAGCTCGAACGGAATACCCGATTGCTGGGCATAGCCGATTGCCGCCGGAACCCCGCTATCGGGCACCGGGACCACCAGATCGGCCTCGACCCCCGATTCCTTGGCGAGTTCGATCCCGATCCGCTTGCGCACCCCGTAAACCGATTTGCCGCCCATCACCGAATCCGGGCGGCTGAAATAGACATGCTCGAAGATGCAGGGGCGGGGGCTGGGCCGTCCGAACGGGCGGTGGCTGGTGAGGCGGCCGTCCTGCCGCACCTCGACCAGTTCGCCGGGTTCGATCTCGCGGACGAATTCGGCACCGACGATGTCGAGCGCGACGGTTTCGCTGGCAAAGACCGTCGCCTCGCCGATCTTGCCCATCACCAGCGGTCGGATGCCCAGCGGATCGCGGCAGGCGATCATCCGCTTGGGGGTCATGCAGACCAGCGAATAGGCCCCCTCGACCATCCGCAGCGCATCGACGAACCGGTCGAGCAGCGTGGGATAGCGGCTGGTGGCGATGAGGTGAATGATGACTTCGGTGTCGGAGGTCGACTGGAAGATCGCGCCCTTGTTCACGAGTTCGTGCTTGAGGTGCAGCGCGTTCGAGATGTTGCCATTGTGCGCGATGGCAAAGCCGCCGCGCGCCAGATCGGCAAACAGCGGCTGGACGTTGCGCAGCCCCGATCCGCCGGTGGTCGAATAGCGGACATGCCCGGCCGCCATCTCGCCGGGCAGCTCGGCCAGCGCCGCGCCGCTCGAGAAATTCTCCGCAACGTGCCCCAGCCCCCGCCGCGAGTAGAACTCATGACCGTCGAAACTGGTGATGCCGACCGCTTCCTGGCCGCGGTGTTGCAGCGCGTGGAGGCCCAGCGCGGTGACGGCGGAAGCTTCGCGCGCGCCGATCACGCCGAAGATCCCGCATTCCTCGCGCAGCTTGTCGCCATCGAGGTCCCAGGGGGTCTGGTCGCGGTCTTGATCGATCATGGTCATGGATTCGCCCGACGGTGCTGCGCCCTGTCGCGCG
>JANOOJ010000118.1:0-13305 GCA_031421295.1 Novosphingobium sp. | reverse complement strand
TTCCCCGAGCTGCAAGGCCTGATGGGCGGCTACTACGCCCGCGCCGAAGGACTCGATCCGCAAGTCGCCGACGCGATCCGCGATCACTACAAACCGGTCGGCCAGGGCGACGAAGTCCCCACCGCACCGGTGACGGTGGCGGTGAGTCTGGCGGACAAGCTGGATACGATATGCAGTTTCTTCTTTGAGTCGATGCCACCAACCGGCACTAAAGATCCGTTTGCACTTCGACGCGCCGCGCTCGCGGCGACCAGTTTGATTCTCACTAACGATTTGCGACTTTCGTTGCGGGATGCAGTCGCCAACACCGCTGGCAGGATTGCTGCGATGCAAATGGGTCGCTCAAAAAAGGAGAAGGTTGAGGAACTCATCGCTGCGATGGAGGCCCTCCATGGGCCGCTGGACGCCGCAGAGCGCGGGGAGATAATCAACTATTATCGAGATGAACTGAAGAATCAGGATTGGATTAGGCGTCTTTATGAGCCGCAGTTCGATTCATGCGTCGAGCAAGTTCAATCCTTCTTCGCCGACCGCCTCAAAGTCCAGCAGCGCGAGGCGGGCGTCCGCCACGATCTGATCGACGCGGTGTTCGCTGCCAAAAATCAAAATGGCGCCGGCGAGGACGATCTCGTCCGCCTGCTCGCCCGGGTCCATGCGCTCCAGGCCTTTGTCGGCACCGGGGACGGCGCGAACCTGCTCGCGGGGTACAAGCGCGCCGCCAATATTCTGAAGAAGGAAGGCGTCGTCCCCGCGAAAGCGGGGACCGCTGGCCTCATCGACGCGACCTCTCCGCCCGGCGGACAGCGGTCCCCGGTCGGGCCGGGGACGACCGATGAAGCCGACATCCCGCGCGACGGGGAGGAAGACCCCTTCGCGATGGTCGACGACCCCGACATGGCCGAGGTCTTTGCCGAGCGTGCCAGGATGAAGAATGCGCTTTCCTACACCCCCGAACCCGCCGAAAAGGCGCTGATCGATGCGCTGGACGCGGCCGCGCCCACCGCGAACGTGGCGGTGGCTGAGGAGCGCTTTGCCGACGCCATGGCCGCGCTGGCGACGCTGAGGGTGCCGATCGATGTGTTTTTCGAGGAAGTGACCGTGAACGACCCCGACCCCGTCAAACGCGCCGCTCGTCTCGCCCTGCTCGCGCGATTCCGCGATGCGGTGCACGCGGTGGCCGATTTCTCGCGGATCGAAGGCTGACGCGATCGTTTTGGTGTGACGTTCGTGTGACTTTAATCAGGAAAGTCCCCAGTTAGATGAACCAAGTCTACACCTTCGGCGGCGGGGTCACCCACGAAGACCCGCGCACCCGCGACAAGACCATTGTCGGGGGCAAGGGCGCGAACCTGTCCGAAATGGCCGGGATCGGCCTGCCGGTGCCGCCGGGCTTTTCGATCACCACCGAGATCTGCGTCAAATACCTCGCCGACGGGGCGCAATTCTCCGCCGAACTCCGCGCCGAAGTGAGCGCGGCACTGCTTCACATCGAGGCGGCGGTCGGCAAGCAGTTCGGCGATGCTTCCGATCCGCTGCTGGTCTCGGTCCGTTCGGGCGCGCGGGTGTCGATGCCGGGGATGATGGATACCGTGCTCAACCTCGGGCTTAACGACGCCACCGTTGTCGGGCTGGCCGCGACCTCGGGCGACGCGCGCTTTGCATGGGACAGCTATCGCCGCTTCATCCAGATGTATTCGGACGTGGTGCTCGGCCTCGATCATCATTCGTTCGAGGATGCCCTTGAAATCGTCAAGGAAGACAACGGGTTCTATACCGATATCGAGATGCAGGCTGAACACTGGCAGGCGCTGGTCGGCGAATACAAGGCCATCGTCGAGGCCGCGCTCGGCGAACCCTTCCCGCAGGATGTACATCATCAACTTTGGGGCGCGATCGCCGCAGTGTTCGACAGCTGGGACAGCGACCGCGCCAAGGTCTATCGCCGCCTCAACGACATCCCGGGCGACTGGGGCACTGCGGTCAACGTCCAGGCGATGGTCTTCGGCAATATGGGCGATACCTCGGCCACCGGGGTTGCTTTCACCCGCGATCCCGCCACCGGCGAGCGCAGTTACTACGGCGAATGGCTGGTCAACGCGCAGGGCGAGGACGTGGTCGCCGGCATCCGCACCCCGCAATATCTCACCAAAGCCGCGCGCGAAGCGGCCGGGGCCAAGCCGCTCAGTATGGAAGAGGCGATGCCCGCCGCCTATGCCGAGCTGGCCGCAGTGTTCGACCTGCTCGAGCGCCACTACCGCGATATGCAGGACATCGAATTCACCGTCGAGCGCGGGCATTTGTGGATGCTCCAGACCCGTTCGGGCAAGCGCACCGCCAAGTCCGCGCTGCGGATGGCGGTCGAGATGGTCGGCGAAGGGCTGATCGATGAGCGGACGGCGATCCTGCGGATCGATCCGATGGCGCTCGACCAGCTGCTCCACCCGACGCTCGATCCCGCTGCGCCGCGCGATATCCTCACCAAAGGCCTGCCAGCCTCGCCGGGCGCAGCTTCGGGCGCGATCGTGCTCGATGCCGATACCGCCGAAAAGCGCGCCGAGCGCGGCGATGCGGTGATCCTCGTGCGGGTCGAGACCAGCCCCGAGGACATCCACGGCATGCACGCCGCCAAGGGCATCCTGACCGCGCGCGGGGGCATGACCAGCCACGCGGCGGTGGTGGCGCGCGGGATGGGGCGGCCGTGCGTCTCGGGCGCTTCGCAGGTTTCCATCGACCTTGCCAAACGCACGCTGCGGATCGGCGACCGTGAGCTCAAGGAAGGCGACATCATCACCCTCGACGGGGCCAAGGGTGACGTCATGGCGGGGCTGGTGCCGACCATCGAGCCCGAACTGGTCGGCGATTTCGGGGTGCTGATGGGCTGGGCCGACCGGCATCGCCGCATGAAAGTGCGCGCCAATGCCGAAACCCCGGCCGATTGCCGCATCGCCCGCCAGTTCGGCGCCGAGGGAATTGGCCTTTGCCGTACCGAGCATATGTTCTTCGATGCAGGGCGGATTTCCGCCGACCGCCAGATGATCCTCGCCGAGGACGAAGTCGGCCGCCGCGCTGCGCTGGGCAAGCTGCTGCCCGAGCAACGCGCCGATTTTCACGGCATCTTCGTCGAGATGGCCGGGCTGCCGGTGACGATCCGCTTGCTCGATCCGCCGCTCCACGAATTCCTGCCGCAGGGCGATTCCGAATTTGCCGAGCTCTCCGAGACCATCGGCATCGGCGTCGAAACGCTCAGGCGGCGGGCCGATGAATTGCATGAATTCAACCCGATGCTCGGCCATCGCGGTTGCCGTCTGGGGATCACCTTCCCCGAAATCTACGAAATGCAGGCGCGCGCGATCTTCGAGGCAGCCTGCGATGTTGCGGCGGCGAGCGGCGATGCGCCGGTGCCCGAAGTGATGATCCCGCTGGTCGCGACGAGGCGCGAGGTTCAGATCCTCAAGGCGCTGATCGACCGGGTGGCACTACAGGTGTTCGGCGAAAAGCGCCGCACGCTCGAATATCTGGTCGGGACGATGATCGAACTGCCCCGCGCCGCGCTGATGGCCGGAGAGATCGCCGAGGAAGCGAGTTTCTTCTCATTCGGAACCAATGATTTGACGCAAACAACTCTCGGGGTTTCGAGAGACGATGCGGCGCGGTTCCTCGGGCCATACGTGGAGCAGGGCATTTACGCGCGCGATCCCTTCGTCAGCCTCGACATCGACGGGGTTGGCCAGTTGGTCAGCCTTGCCGCCGAACGGGGCAGGGCAACCCGGCCCGGGATAAAGCTCGGCATCTGCGGCGAGCATGGCGGCGATCCGGCGAGCATCGCGTTCTGCGAAGCGGTTGGATTGGATTATGTCAGCGCTTCGCCTTATCGGGTACCGATTGCCAGGCTGGCGGCGGCGCAGGCGGCATTGGGGTGAGGTTGTGCGCGCGCTTCGACAAGCTCAGCACGAACGGGTGTTTTCTTAAGGTCCGCTCATGCTGAGCTTGTCGAAGCACGCGCGCTAACGTCTCCAACCACTTAGCGTCAAAATCTCGAAACGTTCTACAGTGCCAGTCCCGAATTCTGTGCGGGCAACCGCAACCGCCGAGCGAGCCAGCGGTGGCCCCGACCGGGCCAGCACATTGCCCAGCCCCTGCGCCCGCAGATCGGCGACCAGCCGGTCGAAGTCGCGGAACCGCACCTCGAGCGAGCGGCTGTCGACCACCGGATCGGCCCATCCGGCGCGTTGCAGGAGCTGTCCGCCCGCCCGGACATCAACCACCGGATGGAGGCGCGGCGCGGGTCGCTCGCCATCCGCCGCCAGCATTGCGGCGCGCAGCTGCGGCAGCGATCCGGCACCCATGAAGCTGGCGATTCCCAACCCGCCCGGAGCCAGGGCATTGCGCAGATGGATCAGCGCGCCCGGCAGGTCGTTGACCGTATCGAGCAAGCCCAGGCTGGCGATGAAGTCGAAGCCGGTGACGGGATAGGGCTGCTCGGTGTCGAGCTCGTCCACGCTCACCGCAGCGCCCTGCTGCGTTAGGGCGACCGTCAGCTCACCGCTCCAATCGCCCATCACCAGCGCTTGGGCGGGACGGTGACGCAGGAAGGCAAGCCGCTCGAGCACGTCCTCGACCATGTCCGTCATGATATAGCGCGGCGCGTCCACTCCGCGCTGCCGCCCCGCCATCCGCCGCCGGGCTGCGGCACGGCGGGTCGGCGAGAAGATGCTCGGCGGGGGAGGCGCAGCGCTCATGCCCACGCCCTGCCGCGCTGGGCGGACCAGCGCAAGCGCTTGCCGTGGCGGGCCGGCGGGTTACAACCGGCGCGTGTCGCTTGCGCAAGCCTTCGCCCCGGTCGTCGATCTGGTCTTCCCGCCGCGCTGCCCGCTGTGCGGCGAGGGGCTGGCGGTGCAGACCGGGCTGTGCGCCACCTGCTGGAACGAGCTGGCCATCCCCGGCGAACCGGCGTGCGCCAGCTGCCAGCGCCCGTTCGGCGAAGGCGTGGTGGCCGGGTCGATCTGCGCCCCGTGCCTCGCCAACCCGCCCCGGCACGATGGCATCGCGGCAGGCACGCTCTACACCGACGCCTCGCGCCGTCTGGTGCTGGCGTTCAAGCGTGGCAACCGGATCGCGCTCGCCCCGCTGCTGGCGCGGCTGATCGCGGCGCGGCTGCCGATGGTCGACGAGAGCTGGCTGATCGTCCCGGTGCCGCTGCACCGCTGGCGGATCTGGCGGCGCGGGTTCAACCAATCCGCACTGCTCGGCCGCGAGATTGCGCGGGCGAAACAGGCGACGCTGGTGGTGGATGCACTGGTCCGCCGCAAAGCCACGCCAACCTTGGGCGGCTTGGGCCGGGCCGCCCGTGCTCGGGCACTGTCGGGCGCGATCGCGCTCAACCCGCGGCAGGCGGCGCGGATCAAGGGCGCCAAGATCGTGCTGGTCGATGACGTCTTGACGAGCGGCGCGACCAGCGACGCCTGCATCAGCGCGCTCAAACGCGCCGGTGCCGCGAAGGTGATGGTCGCCTGCTTCGCCCGCGTCCTCGACGAAGCCCTGCCGCACACGTGAGCCCAAACGAAAACGCCCGGAGCGCGGGCTCCGGGCGTCCTCGTGACGAAACTCAATGAACGCCGCTTGCGCAGTTCGATAGTCACCCCTTTTGACTATCTCGTCCGATCCCTCATATTATGGCCATCCGGTAGTCCGGCTGTCCGTCGATCCCTGAACCATGGCCCTGGCCGCTGACGCTCTTCGTCGTCGCTGATCCCAGGGCGGCTCGACACCGCGCGGCCTATCTCCCGCGAATCGGTCCGATTGGAAAGAACCAAGCCGCCGGATGATAGATTTTGCTGCCCGCATGTGGTTATCGTGCAACAAGGTAACATGACCGAAAATCCCGATCCTTATGACCGCGAACAAGGCACTGCGTTCCTCCCGCGCTTTGACGCTGCCGGCTTGCTGACCGCAGTGGTGGTCGATGCCGATACGCGCGACGTCTTGATGGTGGCCTTCATGGACTCCGAAGCGCTGGCGAAGACCCGGGCGAGCGGGCTGGCGCACTTTCACTCGCGCTCGCGCCAGCAGCTGTGGCTCAAGGGAGAGACCAGCGGCAATGTGCTGAGGGTCGAGCAGATCCTCGTGGACTGCGACCAGGACGCGCTGGTGCTGGTTGCCAGACCGGCTGGGCCGACCTGCCATACCGGCGCGGTGAGCTGTTTCTTTCGCGCGCTGGATGGCGACGCGCTTCAGGCCATCACCGATTGACGCTTACGTAAAGGGAATCTACCACGCGCAGATGGACCACGCGGGCAATGCAGCATCGATCCACGGCGGCGCGCATCTTGAGCGTCCCGATGCGCTGCAGCGCGAGACCTTCGCGATTTCCGACCTGACTGAAGAGTTCGACGTTACCGCGCGGGCATTGCGATTCTACGAGGACGAGGGGTTGATTACGCCCGCGCGCTCTGGCCTGACCCGCATCTACAGCAAGCGCGACCGCGCCCGGCTGGCCTGGATCATGCGCGCCAAGAACGTCGGTTTCAGTCTGGGCGAGATCAAGGAGATGATCGATCTCTACGATCTGGGCGACGGCCGGGTCGAACAGCGCCGGGTGACCATGGAACGCTGCCGCGAACGCGTGGCGCAGATGAGCGAGCAGCGCGCTGACATCGATTCTTCGATCAACGAGCTCACCAGCTTCATTTCCTTGCTCGAAAATCTCGAGGCTACACCCGCCAAGGGGTGAGTTTTCTTCACCACAGGACATCAAATGCCCAGCTATAAGGCACCGGTGCGCGACACGCGATTTGTCATCAACGAAGTGCTGAAGCTTGAAAGCTACGGCAATTTGCCGGGTTTCGAGAACGCCAGCGCCGAGCTGATCGATAGTGTGATCGATGAATGCGGGAAGTTCATGGCGGATGTCTTCGCCCCGCTCAACCAGTCTGGCGACGCCGAAGGCTGCACCCGTAATGCCGATGGCAGCGTGACCACGCCCAAAGGCTTCAAGGAAGCCATGGCGCGGTTCCGCGATGCGGGTTGGGGCACGCTCGGCATGCCCGAGGAGTTCGGCGGGCAGGGCTTGCCCCATGTACTCGCGTTCATGGCCGAGGAATTCATGAACGCCTCGAACCAGGCGCTGGCAATGTATCCCGGGCTGACCAATGGCGCAGCGGCCGCCATCCTCGCCAAGGGTTCGCCCGAACAAAAGGCGAAGTTCCTGCCCAGGATGGTCTCGAACGAATGGCTTGGGACTATGAACCTGACCGAGCCGCAGTGCGGCACCGACCTCGGTCTGATCCGCACGCGCGCGGTGCCGCAGGCGGACGGCAGCTATGCGATCACCGGCACCAAGATATTCATCTCGGCCGGCGAGCACGATCTGACCGAGAACATCATCCATCTCGTACTGGCCAAGACCCCCGACGCGCCGGATTCGACCAAGGGCATCTCGCTGTTCATCGTCCCCAAGGTGCTGGTGGGTGACGACGGTTCGCTGGGCGCGCGCAATGCGGTGTCGTGCGGCTCGATCGAGCACAAGATGGGCATCCACGGCAATTCGACCTGCGTGATGAATTACGACGGCGCGACGGGGTATCTGGTCGGCGAGGAGAACAAGGGCCTCGCTGCCATGTTCATCATGATGAACGCGGCGCGGCTCGGGGTCGGCATCCAGGGTCTGGCGCAGGCCGACGTCGCCTACCAGAACGCGGTGCTTTACGCGCAGGACCGCCGTCAGGGGCGGGCGCTGACCGGTCCAGCCGAACCGAGCGAAAAGGCCGACACGCTGTTCGTCCACCCCGACATCCGCCGGATGCTGATGGACGCCAAGGCCTTCACCGAGGGGATGCGTGCGCTGTGCCTGTGGGGCGCCTTGCAGGTCGATCTGACCCACAAGGCGGCGGACGAAGCCGAGCGCCAGATGGCCGACGATCTGATCAGCCTGCTCACTCCGGTGATCAAGGGTTACGGCACCGACAAGGGCTATGACATCGCCACCAACATGCAGCAGGTGTTCGGCGGGCATGGCTACATCGCCGAATGGGGGATGGAGCAATTCGTCCGCGATGCCCGGATCGCGATGATTTACGAAGGCGCGAACGGCATTCAGGCGATGGATCTGGTCGGGCGCAAGCTCGCCCAGAACGGTGGTCGGGCAATCCAGGCGTTCTTCGCGCTGGTCGACAAGGAATGCGCCGAAGCCAAGAACGATGCGGCATTGGCCGACTATGCCACACGGCTCGACAAGGCGCATGGCGAGCTCAAGGCGGCGACGATGTGGTTCATGCAGAACGGGATGGCCAATCCCAACAACGTCGGCGCAGGTGCGCACCACTATATGCACATGCTGGGCATCGTCGCGGTCGGGCTGATGTGGCTGCGCATGGCCAAGGTTGCGGGCGGGGCTCTTGCCGCCGGTTCCACCGAGCAGGCGTTCTATGCCGCAAAGCGGACCACGGCGCGCTATTACGGCGAACGCTTCCTGCCCGATGTCGGCGCACTTCGCCGTAAGATCGAAGCAGGTTGCGAGGCGATGATGCAACTGCCGGTGGAGGCCTTCGCAACCGGGTAAGGGGCGCGGCTATTCGGGCAGGAAGTCGGGCACCGACAGATAGCGTTCGCCGGTATCGTAGTTGAACCCGAGCACGCGGCTGCCGGCGGGAAGCTCGGGCAGTTTCTGGGCGATGGCAGCGAGCGTCGCACCCGAGCTGATGCCAACCAGCATGCCTTCCTCCCGCGCACAGCGGCGGGCCATTTCCTTGGCCTCGCCCGCATCGACTGCGATTGCGCCGTCGATCGCCTGGGTGTGGAGATTGCCGGGAATGAAACCCGCGCCGATGCCTTGGATCGGATGCGGGGCGGGCTGACCGCCCGAGATCACCGGCGAGAGCGCGGGCTCGACCGCATAGGCCTTGAGACCGCTCCAATGCCGCTTCAGTTCCTCGGCGCAGCCAGTCAAGTGCCCGCCGGTCCCGACGCCGGTGATCAGGACATCGATCGGGTTGTCGGCAAAGTCGGTGAGGATTTCCTGCGCCGTGGTGCGAACATGCACCGCGATATTGGCTGGGTTCTCGAACTGCTGCGGCATCCACGAATTGGGGGTTTCCTGGACGAGCTGGTGCGCGCGTTCCAATGCCCCCTTCATGCCCTTTTCGCGCGGCGTGAGGTCGAAGGTCGCGCCATAGGCCAGCATCAGGCGCCGCCGCTCGAGCGACATCGATTCGGGCATGACCAACACGAGTTTGTAGCCCTTGACCGCCGCGACCATCGCCAGACCGATGCCGGTATTGCCCGAAGTCGGTTCGATGATCGTGCCGCCCGGCTTGAGGCTGCCATCGGCCTCGGCCGCTTCGATCATGGCGAGGCCGATGCGGTCCTTGATCGAGCCGCCGGGATTGGCCCGCTCGCTCTTGACCCAGACCTCATGGTCCGGGAACATCCGCGAAAGCCGGATGTGAGGGGTGTTGCCGATGGTGGCGAGAATGTTGTCGGCCTTCATGGGACGGACTCCTTCTGACGAAATTGCGGCGCGAAAGTGCGGGCCTTGCGCAGCTCGGGAAACAGCCACGCCCACAGTCCGGTGATGATTATTGCACCCACACCGCCAAATACAACCGCTCCTGTTGCGCCGAGCAGCGCGGCGGCGACGCCCGACTGCATTTCGCCCAACTCGTTGGATGCGGAGATTGCCAGGCCCGAGGTCGCGGACACTCGCCCGCGCATGTCGTCCGGCGTGTTGAGCTGGACCAGGCTGCCGCGGATGAATACCGAAACCATATCGGCCGCGCCGAGCAGCGCCAGCAGCCCGAGCGAGAGCGCAAAATTTCGAGAAAGGCCGAACAGCACCGTGGCCAGGCCAAACGCCGCAACGGCCCACAACATCTTGGCCCCGACATTGCGCGAGAGCGGGCGGAACGCCAGCCATAGCGCCACGATCGCTGCACCCGCCGCCGGGGCAGCGCGCATCTGGCCAAGCCCCTCGGGTCCGACATGGAGGATATCGCGCGCGAATACCGGCAACAGCGCCGTTGCCCCGCCCAGCAGGACCGCGAAGAGATCCAGCGTGATGCAACCGAGCAGGAACCGCTCGTTCCAGACATAGCTCAGCCCTTCGCCGATCTGGCGCAGCGGATGGAGGTGACGGTTGATTTCGGGGAGTGCCATGCGCTTGATCGACAGCACGCTCAGCGCAGCCATCACGAGCAAAACTGCGCCCGTCCAGTAGGGCAGCGCCGGATAGCCTGCATAGAGCAGTCCGCCGATGGCGGGTCCGGCGACCGATGCGGACTGCCAGGCAATCGAGTTGAGCGCGATAGCGCGGGGCAGCAGTGCGGCGGGCACGACATTGGGCGCAATCGCGCTCATCGCCGGACCCGTAAATACCCGCGCCGATCCGTGCAGCGCTGCCAAACCGAACAGCAGCGGCAGCGACAAAATATCGGATGCAGTCGAGATGCCCAGCGCAAGCGCCACCAGCATATCGAGTCCCGCTGCCAGCGCCGCCAGCTTGCGGCGATCGAAACGATCGGCCGCGAGTCCGGCGACGGGGGTCAACAGGAATAGCGGCACGAACTGGACCAGGCCGAGGATACCCAGCTGGAATGCGGCGGTCGCGGGGCTCATGCCGTAATCGCTGCGGGCTACGTCATAGACCTGCCAGCCAATCACCACGACCATCCCGGTTGTGGCCAGCACCGCAAGGAAGCGGGCCATCCAGAACAGTCGGTAATCCCTGATCTGTAGCGGAGAGGTCGGCTCGGTCACCTGATCCCGATGGCAGCGCCGGTCAGCCTTGCCAAGCGGTGAGTTGATTGCAGCGCTGAAACGTCAGCTATGCGGGGCTTCTAGCGTCGACCGCGCAGCTTCACATTGGGCTGAAGCGTATCGATCATCACGCCAAAATCTTCGAGACGGATGATCCGCTCAAACTGGAAACCGGCGCGATCGGGAGTGGCCCAGATGAGGTGCGCTTCGATCCGTCCGACCCGGGGCAGGCGAATTATGACCCGCTCACCGCGCCCCAGTTCGAGCGCGCCTTCGACCATGAAGCCCTGCGCCGAGATGTTGGTGATGTGGAGATGCACGTCGCCCAACCGGCGATGCTCGGCGATTACCGGATAGTCGACCGGATGCCGCGCCGCCTGGCGCAGTTCGGTTACCGTCAGTTGTGCTCCTGCACCCATGATCGCGGCAGCTCCCTTCGCGCCAATCAATCTGCATGATGCACGAGATTGGCGAACAAACGGTAAATTGCGCGAAAATTGCTACGCGGGCCGCAGAACTCCGTGCTTTTTCTTGCCAGCGGAAATACGTATCTCGCCTTGCGCGCCAGCAATGTGGTGCGCTTCGTCGGCAATCCCCACACCGTCGAGCTTGGCACCGCCGCCTGCGATCAGACGCTTGGCCTCACCCCGACTGGCCGCAAAGCCAATCCCGACCAGTGCATCGATCAAGGACAGACCTGCGGATGGCAAGGCAAGCACGGGCAGGTCGCTACCGACCCCGCCTGCGCCGAATGTGGTTGCCGCAGTCGCTGCGGCACCCTGCGCAGCTTCCTCGCTGCGGCACAGCCCGGTCACTTCGTTTGCCAGCACGATCTTGGCGGCGTTGATCTCGCTGCCCCCCAGCGCTTCGAGCCGGGCGATTTCGTCGAGCGGCAGATCGGTGAACAGCCGCAGGAAGCGCCCAACGTCGCGGTCATCGCAATTGCGCCAATATTGCCAGAAGTCGTATGCGGGCAGGGCATCCTCGTTGAGCCATACCGCGCCAGCAGCGGTTTTGCCCATCTTGGCGCCGTCGGCGGTGGTCAGCAGCGGTGTGGTGACCCCGAAGACCTCGGTCCCGTCCATCCGCCGGGTCAGTTCGATCCCGTTGACGATATTGCCCCACTGGTCCGATCCGCCCATCTGCAGCCGCACTGCGGCGTGCTTGGCGAGATGGCGGAAATCATAGCCCTGGAGGATCATGTAGTTGAATTCGAGGAAGGTCATCGGCTGCTCGCGCTCGAGCCGCAGCTTAACCGAATCGAAGGTCAGCATGCGGTTGACGGTGAAATGCGTGCCGACTTCCTGCAGCAATTCGATGTAGCCGAGCTGGCCTAGCCAGTCGTGGTTGTTGACCATCACCGCGTCGGTGGGGCCATCGCCGAAGCTCAGGTAGCGCTCGAACGCCGTGCGGATCGAGGCGATGTTGGCGTCGATCGCCTCGTCGCTCAGCATCTTGCGGCTCTCGTCGCGCCCGGTCGGATCACCGATCCGGGTGGTCCCGCCGCCCATCAGCACCACCGGCTTGTGCCCGGCCTGCTGCAACCGGCGCAGCAGCATGATCTGGACCAGGCTGCCGACATGCAGCGATGGCGCGGTGGCATCGAAGCCGATATAGCCCGGCACGATTTGCTTCGCCGCCAGCGCATTGAGGCCCGCCGCATCGGTCGCTTGGTGGATGTAGCCGCGCTCGTCGAGCAGGCGCAGCAGGGTTGAGGTGTAAGTGGTCATGGCGCGGCGCGGTTAGCACGGTCACCCACTGCAAACAAACCCGTCCATGCTGAGCTTGTCGAAGCACTGTCCTTTCTCTAGCCCAACGCAATGAGCTTTTTGGCCTATATGCTGCATTGCCGCGGAGGCTATTTCTACGTCGGGCATACCGACGATCTCGAGAAGCGGATCGGTGAACACAAGAGCGGTTTGATTCGCGGCTTCACTGCAGATCATCAACCGGTCGAACTGGTTTGGTCTCAGAATTTTGGGACGCGCGAGGAAGCAAAGACTGCGGAGAAGCAGATCAAAGGCTGGTCGCGGGCCAAGAAGCTTGCACTCATTCGCGGAGATTGGCCGCGAATCTCTACGCTTGCAAAAAAGAAGGACAGTGCTTCGACAAGCTCAGCAAGGACGGGGAAGGGGGAACGGGACAGCCATAGCCCAAGCTCCGCCCATCCTGAGCTTGTCGAAGGACTGCACTTTTCTCTGCAACCCCATCCCGAGACGCCATCATCGTGCGTTCGGGCAGTCGCTGCCCGCATCTGGAAGAGCGATCCCAACGAAGTGCTGATCGAGTTCTCGGTCGAGGGCTCGGAAAAATTATCAATCCCAGGATGGGCTTCACCAGCGCGGCGAAACGGCCTGTGGCAGACCACCTGCTTCGAGATGTTCTTGATGAGCGCCAATGGCGGCTATTTCGAATTCAACTTTTCCCCGTCGACCGAATGGGCAATCTACGCTTTCGAATCCTATCGCAGCGGGATGAAACCGCTTGTCGTGGATGTCGAACCGCATATCGAATTCGCGCGCTTACCAAACATTTTTTCACTCGAATGCGATGTCG
>JANOOJ010000117.1:0-2428 GCA_031421295.1 Novosphingobium sp. | reverse complement strand
CGGCTCGAAGAACACCTGGCCCTCGGCCCCGGGCGGCACTTCGTCGCCATTCTCGTCGCAGATATGGACCACCCCCGACAGCGCCTTGCCGACCGAGCCGGGCTTGGTCAGCCATTCGGGGCTGGTGATGAAAGTGCTGCCGTTGCCCTCGGTTCCGGCGTAATATTCGTAGAGCACCGGCCCCCACCAATCGATCATCGCGTGCTTGACCGGCACCGGGATCGGCGCAGCAGCGTGGATCGCACACTTTAGCGTCGAGACATCGTATTTCGCGCGGACCTCGGGCGGCAGCTTGAGCATGCGTACGAAATGGGTCGGCACAAACTGGCCGTCGGTGATCCTGTACTGTTCGATCACCGCCAGCGCGTTTTCGGGATCGAATTTTTCCATCACCACCACGGTCGCGCCGATCCGGTGCATCGTCATCGACCAGCGCAGCGGCGCGGCATGATAAAGCGGCGCGGGGCTGAGGTAGATGCCCTCCGAGGTAATCCCGTAAGCCGCCATCGAGAGCTGGACGAGGACATTCACCGCATCGATCGCCGGTTCCACCGGCAGCGGGATCTTGACCCCTTTGGGCCGTCCGGTGGTGCCCGAGGAATAGAGCATATCGGTGCCCGCGCGCTGATCGGCGATCGGGGTTGCGGGCATCGCGGCGAGCGCGGCTTCGGCGCTCAGCGCGCCGGGGGTGTCGAAGCGCAATTGCGGCACGGCGCAGCCCAGCCCGCCGACTTCATCGAGCACTGGTGCCAGATAGCGCGATCCGAACAGCAGCTTCGCGCCGCTATCCTCAAGGATATAGGCCGTCTCGGGCGCGGTCAGCCGGCTCGAGATCGCGACATAATGGACCCCGGCGCGCTGGAAGCCCCACGTCAGGCAAAAGAACCATGGGTGATTTTCCATGCACATCGCCACCGTATCGCCGATCCCGATCCCGCGCGCGCGGAGCAGCTGGGCGACCTGGTTCGAGCGCGAATCGAGCTCGGCATAGCTGATCGTCTCGCCGGTGGCGGCCATGATGATGGCGGGCTTGCCCGGATTATGCGCGGCATGGGTTGAAGGATGCATGGCGGTTTCGACTCTCCCGCACCGGCATTCGTGCCAGCGTCTTGGGCAGATTAACCGCCTGATTAAATGACGCAAAGAAAAAGGCGGGTTGCCCCGCCTTTTTCCGTGCATCCTCTCAAAGGAACGCTCTGGCCGGATCTTCGTCCGGTCCAGTAAGGTATGGCTGAATGCTTATTCGGGACCGCCCATTGCGATCGGAGCGTCGATGCGGCTCGCGACGCGGACTTCGTTGGCCTGCATGTAAGGAACCGGGTTCACCGCGAGGCCCGCAATCCGCACTTCGTAGTGGAGGTGCGGCCCGGTCGAGCGGCCGGTCGAACCGACGTAACCGATGATGTCGCCCTTTTTGACGTTCTGTCCGGCGGCCACATTGAGCCGCGACATGTGACCGTAGCGGGTTTCGAGCGAACCGCCATGCTCGAGGCTGACGTAGAGGCCATAGCTCGAGAACCAGTCCGCCCGGCTGACAACGCCATCGGCGGTCGCGCGGATCGGAGTGCCGGTGGCGCTGGAAAGATCGATCCCCTTGTGCCCGCGGCGACCGCCGAGCACGGGATGGGTCCGCATCCCGAAGCCGCTGGTCAGCGCCGCCGAATCGAGCGGCATGCGCGAGGGAATCGAGACCCCCGTGCTGCGGCGAATGATCGAAGGTGTAGTAACGATGGTCTTGTCGAGCGACTGCCAGCTGGCGAAGAGCTGGCGGAATTCGCCGTCGCCCGAGCCGAGCGCGGAAGGCCTGGCGGCTGCCGCCGCACGCAGCGGTGCGGCGATATCGGCGGTGGCGCTGCTATTGGCGAAAGCGGGATTGGCACCAAGCCCGAGCACCAGCGCCGCAGCGGTGGCAATTGTGCGGACTTGCGCAAGAAACGAAAAAGCGACCAACTCAAACTACCTTGTCTTGGGCGCCGTTCCCGTTGCCGGGCGCGGCGTGCGACCCTGTTTCGGCTGTCGGCAGATGCGCATATTTACGCAACGGCCGCTTCGCCGGGACAAATTTTGGAGATGGTCGGAACCCCCCGCCGTCTCGTGAGTTGGCGCTACCCGGCAAATTGCTTACAAGGCAATACCGCCATAGAAACTGAGCGACAGACCGGCTGAATGACGCGCTGAGTCGTTGAAGGGCGGCTTAATGGCCCCGCGAAAATAGCGCGCAACCAAGCTCTTCCATGTCGGCTCGGGCAAAACATGCTGCGCTGCACAATGCGCGATAAAATGCTTTGTCCCGATTCGGACATGGCGGATTTCGTCGTCAAGGATTCGTTCGAGGATCGCCGCGCCGCGCGCATCGCCGTTCGCCGCGACGCGTTCGAGCGTCGCCGGGGTGACATCGAGCCCGCGCGCTTCGAGCACCATCGGCACC
>JANOOJ010000116.1:0-7066 GCA_031421295.1 Novosphingobium sp. | reverse complement strand
GCGGATTGCGCGCCGCCAAAGCCGCGCTGCTCGCCGCCGAATACCGGCGTGACGCGGGCGAAAGCCGCCACGACAGCTGATGTTGCGGCGCTTGCCCTTATTGCCGACGCTGATCGTGCTGGCTGCGATTGCGCTGATGATCCGGCTGGGGTTCTGGCAGATCGACCGTTTGCACGAGAAAGAGGCGATGGTCGCCCGTTATGCGGCGGCACAGGCCAATACCAACTCTGCGGGAAACTTGTCTCGGATAAGCCCGTTGGCAGATGTATCCTATCGACGTTCACAGGCTGATTGCGTTGCGGTCAACGAGTGGCAGGCGATTGCTGGACGAAATAGCCGGGGTGAATCCGGGATAGTCCACATCGCTCGTTGCGACTTTGAACGCGCTGTGCACAATCATGGAACGGTGACTAGGCAAGTGGACGTTGCCGTCGGTTGGTCGCGGTCACCCAGACCCCCTGCTTGGCGTGGGGGACAGGTCTCCGGAACCATAGTCACCAGCAACAATGGATTCAGGATCGTCGCCGATCCACCGCTGGCCGGTCTCGAGCCCAATGCGCGTCCGGACCCCAACGACCTCCCCAACAACCACCTTGCCTATGCGGTGCAGTGGTTCCTGTTCGCCGCGACCGCGTTGGTCATCTACTTCCTGGCGTTGCGGAAGCGGCTGCGCGGGGCGTGAGGTCGATTGGTTCACACGAAGACACGAAGCTGTCACACTTGAGGCGAAGCCTCCAATAGCCGCTGCCTCAGAACGCAGCGCAAGGTCGAAGGCGATGTGATCGGCCTGCGGCGCAGCACAACATCTTCGTGTCTTCGTGTGAACCCTACATCCTCTGACCCCATGACCCGACGAAGCATTGCCTAGCGCCGCCCTCGCAGCTAACGCCCGCCGCATCATGGAATACGTCTCCACACGCGGTAGCGCCCCGGCGCTCGACTTTGCCGGCGCGACGCTGGCGGGCCTCGCCTCGGACGGCGGGCTCTATGTGCCGCGCGAATGGCCGCGTTTTGCGCCGGACGAGATCGCGGCAATGGCGGGCCTACCCTATGCCGAGCTCGCGGCGCGCGTCATGCAGCCGTTCGTCGGGGACTGTATCGCGCCCGAACGGCTGCTCGAACTGTGCCGCGAAGCCTATGGCCGCTTCGCCCATGCCGCCGTCACCCCGCTCAAGCAGCTCGACGAACAGCAGTGGCTGCTCGAACTGTTCCACGGCCCGACGCTGGCGTTCAAGGATGTCGCGCTGCAATTGCTCGGCCTGCTGTTCGAGGAGTTCCTCGCCGAAGGCGGCGATCCGCTGACGATTGTCGGCGCGACCTCGGGCGATACCGGCTCGGCGGCGATCGATGCGGTGGCGGGGCGCAGCCGGATAGATATTTTCATGCTCCACCCTAAGGGCCGGGTCAGCGACGTCCAGCGCCGCCAGATGACCACCGTGCTCGCCCCCAACGTTCACAACATCGCCGTTGAAGGCGCCAGTTTCGACGATGCCCAAGCGATGGTGAAGCGGATGTTTGGCGACGCCGCGATGACCGCGCGATTCCAGATCACTGCGGTCAATTCGATCAACTGGGCGCGGCTGATGGCACAGGTGGTTTACTACTTCGCCGCCGCGCTCCAGCTCGGTGCGCCGCAGCGCAAGGTCGCCTTCGCGGTGCCGACGGGCAATTTCGGCGATGTCTTCGCGGGCTATGTCGCGGCGCAGATGGGGCTGCCGATCGAGCGGCTGATCGTTGCCACCAACGTCAACGACATCCTCCACCGCGCGCTGACCAGCGGCGATTATTCGGCCGGGACGGTGACGCCGACCGCCGCGCCCTCAATGGACATTCAGGTCTCCTCCAACTTCGAACGACTGCTGTTCGACCTCGGCGGACGCGATGGCGCGGCGCTGGCGGCGCAAATGGCCGGGTTCGAGGCGACCAAGGCGATGCAGCTCACCAACGCCCAGCGCGCCAAGTTGAACTATGGGGGGGCAGCGGCATTGTTCTCCAGCGCGCGCGCCGATGCGGGTGACATGGCGCAGGCGATCCGCTGGGCGTGGGAGAATACCGGCGAGCTGCTCGATCCCCACACCGCAATCGGGCTGCACGCGGCGCGTTCAGCCGGGATTGCGCCAGAGGTTCCGGTTGTGACGCTCGCCACCGCGCACCCCGCCAAGTTCCGCGACGCCGTCGAGCGTGCCACCGGCCAGCGCCCGCCGCTACCCGCACGGATCGGCGATTTGTTCGAGCGCGAGGAACGCTTCATCGAGCTGCCGGGCGATTACGGTGCGATTGCCGCGCATATCGCCGCGCATGCGACGCCCCGCGCCGACTGATGGCCGAACTGGTCCTGCCGCCCGTGATCCTCGCCGGGGATGGCTGGGAGCATTACCGGCTGCTCGACAGCGGCCATGGGCGCAAGTTCGAAAGCTACGGCCCGCACAGCTTCATTCGGCCCGAGCCGCAGGCATTGTGGCGGCCGCGGCTCGAAACTTGGGATGCCGATGGCGAATTCGTCCCCGGATCGGACGAGGACGGCGGCGGACGCTGGGTGTTCGACAAGCCGGTGCCCAAGGACGGCTGGCCGCTCGCGCGCGATGATGTGCGGTTCGCCGCGCAATGCACCCCGTTCCGTCACCTCGGTTTTTTCCCCGATATGGCCCCGGTGTGGGACTGGATGGGTGAGCAATATCGTCGTCCCGGACCTGATCCGGGACCGCTGGCCTCATCGACGCAAGATCGCGCCCAGTCTCCAGCGGTCCCCGGTCAAGCCGGGGACGACGGATTCAGCACCCTCAACCTGTTCGGCTATACCGGCGTCGGCACGCTTTCGCTTAGCGCGCATGGCCCGGTAACGCATGTCGATGCTTCCAAGAAATCGGTCGCGCAGGCGCGGCTCAATGCCGAGCTTTCGGGCATGACCGACCGCCCGATCCGCTGGATCGTCGACGATGCCGCCAAATTCGCCGCGCGCGAGGTGCGGCGGGGCAAGCGCTATGACGGCATCATCCTCGATCCGCCCAAGTTCGGACGCGGGCCCGAAGGCGAAGTGTGGCGGCTGGAGGAGCATCTGCCCGCCCTGATCGCCGATTCCCGCCAGCTGCTCGACGAGGGCAGCCGGTTCCTGTTCCTGACGGTCTATGCAGTGCGGATGTCATCGCTGGCGCTCGCCGGGTTGCTGGACGAGGTGTTTTCCGACATGCCCGGAACGATCGAACACGGCGACCTTGCCGTGCGCGAAACTGTCCTTCGACAAGCTCAGGATGATCGGGTTGAAGGCAGACTGCTCCCGACCGCAATCTTCGCACGCTGGCGGAATGGATAACCTATGGCCGACAGCCTGATCCTCGAAGTCGTCGATCTCGAAGTCGATGTCCTGACCGGCATCTATTCCGAAGAAACCGGCAAAGCGCAGCCGCTGCGGATCGGGATTGCGGTGCGGATGAAGCCGGCCGAGCATTACGCAGCGACGACTCACCTTGCTGCCAGCAAGAACTACATGGACCTTAAGTTCGCGGCGACCGATGCGCTGCCCCGGGGCGTCCATTTCAAGCTGATCGAGGCGGTCGCCGATCACATTTGCGAGACGCTGTTCCTGCAGGATGCGCGGGTCGAAGCGGTGACGGTCAAGATCGTCAAGCTGGCGATCAGCGAGAATGGCGAGGCGATCGGGATGACTCTGACGCGGGAACGCCGCTGATGGCCGAGCTGCGGATTGTCGGGCTGCCCGGGGATGCGCTGGCGGCGGCGGCACAGTTTCATGCGGAGTGGTTGGCGAAGATTGCTCCTCACGGTGCCGGAGAGGATTTGGTGCTGGTCTTCGCCCCCGCCGATCACACCCATCGCGGCTGGCGGCTCGCCGCCGTACAGTCGCTCGCGCGGCAATTCGCACCAGTTCGGATCAACGCCGTAGTGAGCGACGACGAGGCGGCAATCCACGCAGCTGTCCGCTATCTGAATGAAGCAGGCGGGGTAACCGGCCAGTACTTTACGCTCGATGGCGTTGGCGCGGGCGAGGTGATAGGCTCCGCTCCATGAGCAGCGCACCCACTCTCACCGACCAGTTCGGGCGGCGGATCAGCTATCTTCGCCTCTCGGTGACCGATCGCTGTGACTTGCGCTGCGCCTATTGCATGCCCGAGCGACAGATATTCCTGCCCCGCGCCGAAGTGCTGAGCCTCGAGGAACTGTACCGGCTTGCGCTGGGTTTCATCGCGCGCGGGGTCACCAAACTGCGGCTGACCGGCGGCGAACCGCTGGTGCGGCGCGACATGATCGAGCTGGTCCAGGCGCTGGGACGCAAGCTCGGGGATGGACTCGAAGAGCTGACGCTGACCACCAATGGGACGCGGCTGGCGGAATTTGCCGACGATCTTGCCGCTGCGGGCGTGCGGCGGATCAATGTCTCACTCGACACGCTCGACCGCGCGACTTTTGCCCGGCTGGCGCGGCGCGATTCGCTGCCGCAGGTGCTCGAAGGGATCGCGGCGGCGCAGGCGGCGGGGCTCAAGGTCAAGCTCAACACCGTGGCGCTCAGGGGCACCAATGAGCACCACTTGCCCGAACTGATCGGCTGGGCGCATGGTCAGGGTCACGATGTGACGCTGATCGAGGTGATGCCGCTGGGCGAGGTCGAGGAGGATCGCTTCGAGCACTATCTGCCGCTGACGGCGGTGCGCGAAGCGCTCGACAAGATCTGGACGCTGACCCCCAGCGGGTACCGTTCGGGCGGCCCGGCGCGCTATTTCGATGTGGCGGAGACCGGCGGCAGGCTCGGCCTCATCACCCCACTGACCAACAATTTTTGCGACGGCTGCAATCGGGTCCGCGTCACCGCCACCGGGCAGTTGTTTGCGTGCCTCGGCGGGCGTGAACAGGTCGATCTGCGCGCTGCCTTGCGCTCCGCCGATCCCGACGTCGCACTGTCGCTGGCGCTCGACGAGGCGATGCGGATCAAGCCCGAGCGCCACGCATTTGTCATCGAGCGGGCGGGCGCGGCTCCGGCGCTGGCGCGGCATATGTCGATGACTGGCGGCTGAAACGCGCGAGTATGCCCTACCTACCCAAACCCGTTCATGCTGAGCTTGTCGAAGCACTGCCCTTCACTTCTTTCGAGGCGCGAACTCGCAAGAAAAGACAGCCCTTCGACAAGCTCAGGGTGGTCGGTCAGGGTATGGCATGAGCGTACGGCTGGTGTTCCTTGGGCGGCTGGCCGATCTGGCCGGAACGGGCGAACGCGAAGTGGCGGCGGGGTCGCTGGAAGCCGTGCTTGGCGGGTTGGGTTCGGACTTTACCTCTCCGCGCATCAAGCTGGCGCTCAACGGCGTGGTGCTGACCCAAGTTTTCGGCATCGAGCTTCGGGACGGTGACGAGCTGGCCTTCCTCCCGCCCGTCAGCGGAGGCTGACATGACGAAAGCTTCAGCGGGGGTTGAGATGCGCGCCGACGTTCGGCTGCTTACAGAACCTTTTGCCCCGGCGGATGAAGTTGCCGCCTTCGCTACCGCGCATCCGCAGGCTGGCGGTATCGCGAGCTTCATCGGGCAGGTCCGCGCGGGCGAGGGCGTCGAGGCGCTCGAACTCCAGCACTACGCCCCGCTGACCGAGCCGGGGATGGCGGATTTGGCGGAGGAAGCGCTGGCGCGCTGGCCGCTCGATGGGCTGCTGATGATCCACCGCACCGGCGTGATGCTCCCGGGCGAGCCGATCGTGCTGGTCGCCGCCGCTGCGCGCCATCGCCGCGATGCTTTTGCCGCCACCGAATTCATGATGGATCATCTCAAAAGCGATTCATGGTTCTGGAAGCGCGAGCTCAGCGGCGGGCACTGGCTTTGGATCGAGCCGCGCGCCGAGGACCACGCCGATCTGGCGCGGTGGGATCGGCCTAAGCCCTGAGTTTTCCGTGCAGACTGGCGAGCACCAGGTCCTCTTGCGCCACCAGCGCAATCACCGCCTCGCGCGCGGCACCGGTTGCCAGAGCCTCGCTGCCCTCGATTCGTTGCGCGGCATAGAGCTGGTCGAGATCGGCCAGCGCGATCATTGCATCGCTGCGCGCCGATTCGAGATCGGCCAGCGCCACGGTCGCCACCGCCCAGCTTTCGCTCGCGACTGCGGCACCGGCAGCAGCGGAGACAAGTCCCCGCGCACGCGCCTCGCGCGAGGTAAAGCGCCGGTGGGCGGCCTCGGCCTGTTGGACCAGACCGGCCAGCCGCGCAGATAGCTCGGGACTTGGCGCAGCGGGGGGTAGCGGCGCGGTCGGGGTGGCGGGAACAACCTCGGAAGTCCCGGAAACCCGCTCGGCCGGGCGGCGCGCGAGCGAGGGATAGCCGCCGGCATCGTCCGAACAAGCGCCCAGCAGGGCGGGCAATGTCGCGGCGGCGAGGATGCGGGAGCGCAGGGAAATCGTCATCGCCGGGGCATAGCATGCGCACCCACCAACACCAGCCTGTGGCGCACCAAAAAAGGTCGATCCGCGTTGACAGCAAACGAGGGTTCGATTACGGGCTGCCCTTCTTCGGGCCCCCTGCCGCTGTGCGGGGCGTCCGGCGCGTTGCCCGCTGGCTGCTTCCATCGTGGAAGAGCCGGAGGCAGGGCGAAGAATTCAGCCCTTGGGCAAAGAACGGATAAAGACACCATGTTCGCAATAGTGCGCACTGGCGGCAAGCAGTATCGGGTTGCCGCCGGAGACAAGATCGCGGTCGAAAAGCTGGCGGGTGACGCCGGTGACAAGATCACGCTGGGCGATGTCCTGCTGGCAGGCGACGCCGGCGAAATCGCCGATGCTGCGAAAGTGATCGTCTCGGCCGAGATTATCGCGCAGGCGAAGTCGGACAAGGTGATCGTTTTCAAAAAGCGTCGCCGCCATAACTATCGCCGCAAAAACGGCCACCGCCAGCAGTTGACCTTGCTGCGCATCCTCGCCGTCGGTGGTGAGGAGAAAAAGGCTGCTCCCAAGAAGGAGGCCGCCGCCCCCAAGGTCGAAGCGACTGAAGCCCCCGAAGCCGCTGCTGCAAAGCCGGCCAAGAAGGCTCCCGCAAAGAAGGCGGCTCCGGCTGCCGCTGCGGAATAAGCGGAGTAATCTGA
>JANOOJ010000115.1:0-1600 GCA_031421295.1 Novosphingobium sp. | reverse complement strand
CGATTCGCCGAGCGTGGGGACTTTGAGTTCAGTGGACATTGGGATTTCCTCAGGCCTTTTTGCGGCGACGGATTTCTGAGCGGACCGACAGGCCAAGCGCATCGGCAACCAGCGCACCCTGCTCGCTCTGGTGGCGGCTGGCGAGGCCCGTGGCGGGCGAGGCGCTGGCGTTGCGACCGGCGTAGCGCGGGCGGGCGATCTTGCTCTTGGCGACCTTGAGCGATTCCTCGATGAACGGCTCGACGAAGAACCACGCGCCATTGTTCTTGGGCTCTTCCTGGCACCACACCACCTCTTCGAGGCCCGGCAGCCGCGCCAGGCGCTTGGCCAAGGGCTCGCCCGGGAAGGGATAGAGCTGCTCGACCCGCACGATCTGGGTGTCGGTAATCCCCGCCGCGTCGCGCGCTTCGATCAGATCGTAAGCGACCTTGCCCGAACACAGCACCACGCGCCGCGTCGCATCGTCGGCAGGCGGGGTCATGTCGGAGAGGATCCGCCTGAAGTGCCCCTCGCCGATGAAGTCGCTCGCCGCGCTCTTGGCCATGGGGTGGCGCAGCAGCGACTTGGGGGTCATGATCACCAGCGGTTTGCGGAACGGGCGGTGCATCTGGCGGCGCAGCACGTGGAAGTAGTTGGCCGGGCTGGTGATATTGCAGACCTGAATATTGTCCTGCGCGCAGAGCTGGAGGAAGCGCTCGAGCCGCGCCGAGCTATGCTCCGGCCCCTGGCCCTCGTAGCCGTGCGGCAGCAGCAGCACGAGACCATTGGCGCGCAGCCATTTCGATTCGGATGAGGCGATGTACTGGTCGATGATGATCTGCGCGCCATTGGCGAAATCGCCGAACTGCGCTTCCCACAGCACCAAAGTCTTGGGGTCGGCGCTGGCATAGCCGTATTCGAAACCCAGCACGCCGTATTCGCTCAAGGGACTGTCGAGCACCTCGAACCGGCCATGCGGGACGGTGGTGAGGGGCACGTATTTGTGCTCGTCGGTCTGATCGACCCACACCGCATGGCGCTGGCTGAAGGTCCCGCGGCCCGAATCCTGACCCGAGAGGCGGACGTTGAAGCCTTCGGAGACGAGGCTGCCGAACCCGAGCGCCTCGCCGGTCGCCCAATCGAACCCGGCACCACCCGCGAACATCTCGCGCTTGGCGTCGAGCACGCGGGCCAGCGTCTTGTGGACGGTCAGATCGGCGGGGATCGTGGTCAGCGTGCGGCCCAGGCTGTCGAACAGCTTGGCCTCGATGCCCGTTGGCACGTTGCGGCGCGCGCTTTCGGGATCGGCCGGCTTGTTGAGCCCGCTCCACCGCCCGGCGAACCAGTCGGCCTCATTGGGCTTGTAGCTTTTCGAGGCGTCGAATTCGGCTTCGAGCTGCGCGACGAAGCGCGTCTCGGTCTCGCCCAGCCAGTCCTTGTCGATCACTCCCTGATCGACCAGCCGCTGCGCATAGAGCCTGCTGACCGGCGGATGCTGGCGGATGCGCGCATACATCAGCGGCTGGGTGAAGCTCGGCTCGTCGCCCTCGTTGTGGCCGAAGCGGCGATAGCACCACATGTCGATCACGATGTCGCGGCCGAACTTCTGGCGGTAGTCGAT
>JANOOJ010000114.1:0-2158 GCA_031421295.1 Novosphingobium sp. | reverse complement strand
GGTCAGCACCGGGTTGCGCTTGTGCGGCATGGCCGACGAGCCCTTTTGCCCGGGCGCGAAGAATTCCTCCACCTCGAGCACTTCGGTGCGCTGCAAGTGGCGGATCTCGGTGGCGAGCCGCTCGATCGAGCTGGCGATCACCCCCAGCGTGGCGAAGTACATCGCGTGGCGGTCGCGCGGGATGACCTGGGTCGAAACCGGCTCGACCGCCAGCCCCAGCTTGTCCGCGACGTATGCCTCCACCGCCGGATCGATATTGGCGAAAGTCCCGACCGCGCCCGAGATCGCGCAGGTGGCGATTTCCGCGCGCGCCGCCACCAGCCGCGCCTTGCAGCGGGCGAACTCGGCGTAAGCCTGGGCGAGCTTGAGCCCGAAGGTGGTCGGCTCGGCGTGGATGCCGTGGCTGCGCCCGATGGTCGGGGTGTGCTGGTGCTCGTAGGCGCGGCGTTTGAGCGCGGCGAGCAGCGCGTCGAGGTCTTCCAGCAGCAGGTCCGACGCCCGCGCCAGTTGCACCGACAGCGTGGTGTCGAGCACGTCGGAGCTGGTCATGCCCTGATGCATGAATCGCGCTTCATCGCCCACTTGCTCGGCCACCCAGGTGAGGAAAGCGATTACGTCGTGCTTGGTCACTGCCTCGATCGCGTCGATCGCCGCGACGTCGATGGTGGGCTTGGTCGCCCACCACTCCCACACCCCCCCGCCCCCGCTGGCCGGGACCCCCCCGAGCTGGCCGAGCTTTTCGGTCGCGTGCGCCTCGATCTCGAACCAGATGCCCAGCCGCGCCTCGGCCTCCCAGATCGCGGCCATCGCGGGGCGGGAATAGCGGGGGACCATGCAGCAGACTCCGGACGGTGGGGATGGGGCAGCCGCTAGGCGGCGGGGGCGGGGAAGGCAAGGTTGCGTGAAATGCAAGTTGATGAAACACACCCGCGCGGCAGGGTGCTTGCGTATTAGGGAAACCCCAAATGCACAAAAGCCGCGTTGGCGGCGCGGCTTTCGGGGGAGCGAATGTGGATGGCACCGAATCGTCGGCGCGGGGCGGAGCGGTCATGGTGGTTAGTTTGGCAAATTCCGGCGTTGTAGGAAAATATCGGACGTCGACCCGATCCTGCTGTTCGGCAACGAGCCGAGGACGCTCACTGCTACTTGCGGCGCAGGCCCCAAAACGGGATCAAAAAATTGAATAGCCACCATCGACAGGTAGCGTGATGCCGGTAATGAAATCCGCAGCCGGGCTGGCAAGAAAGACCGCTGCCCCGGCACATTCGTCCGCCTCGCCCCAGCGACCAGCGGGCGTGCGCGCTAACAGCATGGCATTGAACCCCTGCCAATCGGGATCGACACGCGCGATCTCGGTCATCTCGGTCGCAATCCATCCCGGTGCGATGGCGTTGACCTGGATGTTGTGCGCCGCAAGCTCGATCGCCATCGATTTCGTCAGTTGAACGATCGCTCCCTTCGCCGCGCTGTATGACGGGAGCGCAGCGCCGCCGAAAATCGAATACATACTGGCAAGATTGATGATCTTGCCCGATTTTCGAGCCAGCATCGACTGGGCGGCAAGCTTGGACAGCAGAAAAGTCGCATCGAGATGGGTTGCGATGGCGTTGTCCCATCCTGCCTCGCTCTGGTTGAGCACCCCGCCACTAATATCGGCATTTCCCGCATTGTTGACGAGGATGTCGATGCTGCCGAGCGCTGCCTCTACCGTCGCGATTGCGGCAGCCAGCGTCTCTCGCTTGGTCACGTCGAGCACCACTGAGGTTGCGGAAACACCGATGTCGTTCAGCTCACCGAGCACCACCGCGTTCTTCTCGGCATTGCGTGCAAGGATCGCCACCGAAGCTCCTGCGCTTGCCAGTCCGAGTGCGATCGACCGCCCGATGCCGCGATTGCCACCGGTGACGACTGCAACCCGGCCAGAAAGATCGAATCCTGGTTTGGTAAAGGTCATCGAAGACCCTCTCTTTCATCCACGCGAGTGATGCCGGGATGGTAAAGCATCCGTGGCCCGCACTTGATAAGCACGAATCGCTTCCTTCAGGAAGGTGGCTGTATTGTCCGATCCGGGGAACTCATTGCCCCCACACAAACTCCAGCGCCGTGTCCCCGGTAACCGTCCCGGCCAAGTCGAACCGCCGCTCGAAAATGCGCCCCG
>JANOOJ010000113.1:0-8011 GCA_031421295.1 Novosphingobium sp. | reverse complement strand
AGATTGGCGGCGTCGGTCGGCGTGCGGACGCCGCCTCGCGGTACTTCGGCGGCAATCGCCTTGCCGGTGAGCGGCGAGACCATTGCGGGGAAACCGCTGTCGCCCGACACAGCGAGGGCCGCAGTGGCAACGCGGATCGGCGAGGGCGCACCCGGTCCGCGCGGCTTGCTCAGCGAGGTGAGCTGGCGCTCGCCTTCGAGATACTGTCCGGCAGTCGGCGCTTCGTACCCGAACTCGACGTCGTTGAGACCCTTAAGCTGCTGCTGGTTCGCGCGGGTCTGGAATTCGGTTTCGAGGAACAGTCTGTCTTGCTTGACCGCGACGATCTTGCGCTCGGTCAGGCGAACTTCGCTTTTCACTGCGTTCACGCGGAAAATGAGCAAGAGGGTCATGGCGGCGCAGACCATCAGAACGACAGCCCAGCCGATCGAACGCAGGCGGTTACGGGTCAGGTTCATGCGGCCCTCCTTTGGCGCGGCGGCGCATCGGTGCGGGTGGCGGAACGCAGCGTGGCAGAGCGCGCACGCGGATTGCGGGCGATTTCGGCCGCAGAAGGACGGATGCCCTTGCTCACCTGCCCAAAGGTCGGCGCGGGACCGCTGGCAAGCTGCGGCAGATGACGCGATCCGGCAGCGGTGGCACCGCTGGCATCGCGCAGGAACTGCTTGACGATCCGGTCCTCAAGGCTGTGGAAGCAGACCACCGCGAGCTTTCCGCCCAGACCCAGCAGTTGTTCGGCGGCGGCAAGCGCGCTTTCAAGCTCTTCGAGTTCGGCATTCACATGGATGCGGATCGCCTGGAAGCTGCGGGTCGCGGGATCCTTGGGCGCGCCTTGCCGATAGCCGAGCGCCTTACGCACCACACCGGCCAGATCGCCGGTGGTCTCGAGCGGACGCGCGGCGACGATTGCGCGGGCGACCCGGCGCGACTGGCGTTCTTCGCCATAATAGAACAGCACATCGGCGATCTGCGCTTCATCGGCAGTGTTGACGAAGTCCGCCGCCGTCGGCCCATCCTGACCCATGCGCATGTCAAGCGGACCGCCGGAGGCGAAGGCGAAGCCGCGCTGCGGCTGATCGAGTTGCATCGAGGAAACCCCGATATCCATGGCGATGCCGTCAACCTGCGCGACACCCGCCTCGGCCAGCGCGGCCACCATCTCGGAGAAGCGGCGCGGATGCAGGAGCAGCCGGGGGGGGCTTTCCTGCGTCTCGGCCCAGCGGGAACCCTCAGCGATGGCATCGGGATCACGGTCGAAAGCGTGGACGGTCGCTCCGGCATCGAGCAGGCGGCGGGTATATCCGCCTGCGCCGAAGGTCGCATCGACGATCACGCTGCCGGGTGCCGGGGCGAGCGCGGCAACGACTTCGTCCAACAGCACCGGGATATGGAGGGGACTCACTTGCGGGCCTCGGCATCGATGGCAAGCTTGATGCAGGCGGCTTGCGCGCCTTCCCAGCCCGCGCCCATCCGCGCCAACTCTTGCGGATTCCACAGCGTGAAGAAAGCGCCTGCGCCCTGGAAATAGAGCCGGTCGGCCACGCTGCCGATCTCCAGCAGATGTTCGGGCATCACGAACCGTCCGCTGTCGTCGAACGGCACTTCGGAAAAGCCGTAAAGCTGCATCGCCCGCAGATCGCGGTCGAAATCGCGCCCCGTCTCGATGGCAATGCGTTCTTCACGGTCGAGCTGCGCCGCGAAATCGTCGCGGCGCGACAGGCCGAAGCCGGTCAGGCAGTTCCAGCGTTCATGCTTGGCGAGGCACAGCGTCCGCGCGCCGTCGCTCGAATCGCGGACCATCTTGCGAAATTGCGGTGGCAGTACGAAGCGGCCCTTTTCGCCGCGCAGCGAAAAGCCCTGACCGCTGAAACTGACTGGTTGCTTCGCCTCCACTCTGCCCCAAACCCCACCCGAAGGAGAACCGATCCGGCACAAAGCTCCCCCGTCTGGCCGCGCACCCTCGCGGCCAGCCCATCCGTCGCCGGATGCAGCATGGAAAATCGTTGCCGATGAACGCTGTTCTTAACCCTGCTCCGACGGGGAAGAAAGGGAAAATTACGGGATTTTGCGGGATAACACGGTAAATATCTGATTTATGGCTATTTCAATTGGGCATCCCCCACCAATCAGACGCCAATGTATTGCCTTTGTTCTCGACTTAATTCAGCCACTTAGCGCGCGACTCCGAGAATCGACGGGAGTCGTCCCGCGATTTCCCCGACGAAGCAATCTCAACGTCCGACGAAGGCCGCGTCCAGTAGCTGGCGCAACGCTTTTGCGCGGGTGCCACCGAGATCTTCGCGCTCGAGAACTGCGGCATCGGCAAGCACCAGTATGCGCCCCTTGCCGATCTTGCAGGTCGCAGCGCGACCTTCACCCCAGGCACGGCAGTGCGCCGGATCGATAATCGCGAGCCGTCCGGGCGTGTTGAGCGGTACAGCGATGCCCATCACCTCGCTCGAACCCGTTCCTGCGCTTTGATCGTCGTCGAACTGCAATTCGAGCCCCCAGCGGCGCAGGATCGGCGAAAGGATGACGACATCCTGGGGCCGCTGCCGGTCGCCCAGAGCGTAGGCGGATTCTTCGGTCAGCAGCGGATCGGCAAACAGCAGCAGCTGCCCGCCCCCGCGCACCCAATTGTCGAGCGCGACGTTCTCGTCACCGCTCAGCGGGCGCGGCTGCGCGAGCACCAGCCGGTCGATCCGGTCCAGCGCGGTGAGCGTATCGAGCGGTGCAATCGTTCCGTAGCGCGCTAGCTCCGCCCGCGCCCAATGCGGCACCTCGGACGATTTGAGCATGCTCGCCACATCGGGGGCCTCGTTCCACAGGATCGGCAGCGTCGTGAACAGCCCCAGCCGACGGTCCGGCTCGGTCCCGCGCACCGCCACCGCAATCCCGGCGAGCAGCGCCAGCACCGCGACGATCAGCAAAGCGGGACGGTATCGCCTAGCGGCGCGGTGGAGCATTGAGCGGCGGCGCACTGGGGGCGGCGCTGGCGCTCGGATCGGCCGCGGGGACCACGCCGATGTCGGCCAGCGGATCGGTATTGGCGGGCTGAGTCGCGGCGGCACCCGCAGCGCGCGGCAGGCCAAAGGCTTCGTCGGCGAGGCGTGCGCGGTCCATGATGATATTGGCGAGGCCCACCAGCAACAGCATCGCCGCCAGCCCAAACAGCCCGACCTGCAGGCGGTGCACGGCTTGCGCACGCATCTCGCGCGCCGTGGGAGGCACGAAATGGGTGGGTGCGACTAAAGGTTGCGCGACCTGGATTAGCGGCTTTGTGGCCATTGCCCCGCAGTCTAACCGATCAGGCGAGCCAAGGGAAGACCGGCAAGCCTTTGTCGCGCAGCCATTCGGCGTTGTAGAGCGAGGAGAGGTAGCGGAAGCCGGTGTCGCACAGGATCGTCGCGATGCGCGAACCTTGGCCCAGCTGCTTGCCCAGCGCCACTGCCCCCGCAACGTTGATCCCGCTCGACAGGCCCAGGCACAGCCCTTCGTCCTGCAGCAGCCGGGCGACCCATTCGAGCCCTTCCTCGTCCGAAATGCGGAACTGGGTATCGATCGGCGCACCTTCGAGGTTGGCGGTAATCCGGCCCTGCCCGATCCCTTCGGCGACGGACGTACCCTCGGATCGGAGTTCGCCCTCGGCATAATAGCTGTAAAGCGCCGCACCGTGCGGATCGGTCAGCGCGATGGTGATTTTTTCGTCGAACTGCTTGAGGCCGAGACCGACCCCGGCAATCGTTCCGCCGGTTCCCGCCGAGCAGGTGAAGCCATCGATCCGGCCGTCCATCTGCGCCCAGATTTCCGGCGCTGTGCCCTCGATATGCGCCTTGCGGTTGGCGATATTGTCGAACTGGTTGGCCCAGACCGCACCCTCGGTCTCCTCGGCCAGCCGCCGCGAGGTGTGGACGAAGTGACCGGGGTTGGAAAACGGCGCGGGCGGCACCAGCACCAGTTCGGCGCCCAGTGCGCGCAGCGTGTCCATTTTCTCCTTGGACTGGTTCTCGGGCATGACGATCACGGTCTTGTAGCCCAGCGCATTGGCGACCAGCGCCAGCCCGATCCCGGTGTTGCCCGCGGTGCCCTCGACGATCGTGCCGCCGGGCAGAAGCGTGCCTTTCGCCTCGGCATCGCGGACGATCCACAGCGCCGCGCGGTCCTTGACCGAGGCGCCGGGGTTGGCGAATTCGCACTTGCCCCAGATCTCGCAGCCCGCCGCCGCACTTGCCCCCTTGAGCAGGACAAGCGGGGTGTTGCCGATGAGATCGAGCGTGCTGGACTTGGTGACGAGACCGGACATCGGGCGAGAGTTAGGATCGCGACCGGGCGCGCGCAAACGATTTGCGCTTTACGCCCCAGAAGCTGGCCTCAATCCTCCGGCGCGATCGTCACGCGCAGCCCGTCGAGCGCAGCGGTAAACGGAATCTGGCACGACAGGCGCGAAGATTCGATGCGGAAATCGGAGCTTTCGAGCAGATCGTTCTCGTCCTCGCTCATTGCCGGAAGCAGGTCGGCAAAGGCCGGATCGACCTGAATGTGGCAAGTCGCGCAGCTGCAGCAGCCGCCGCACAGCGCCAGCAGCTCATCGAAGCCGTTGTCGCGGATGCCTTCCATCACCGACAAGCCCTCAGCCACTTCGACCGTGGATTCCGCGCCTGCACGATTGACCACCACCAGCTTCGGCATCTTCGCTAATCCCTTTTGCGGCGCGCCCTGTTCGCGCGGTTGCGGCGCTGCTAATAGCTGCCCTCAACTTTGGCAAGGTAGCTGGAATGGGGCTGAGCGCAGCGGCAATCAAACAGGGTCTGGACGCGGTTGCGCAGCGCGAGCCCGGCTTTGCCCGCGCGCTCGAACGCGCCGGTTATCCCGAACCGCGACTGCGCGCGACCGGCTACGGCACGCTGCTGCGGACCATCGTCGGTCAGCAGGTCAGCGTCGCCGCCGCCGCCTCGATGTGGCGCAAGCTGGAGGCGCATATCGGCGAAGACCTCGCGCTCGATCGGGTGCTCGAATCGAGCTTCGACGAGCTGCGCGCCTGCGGGTTGTCGCGGCAGAAGCAGGGCTACATTCGCTCACTGTGCGAGCTGGTGGTCAGCGGCCAACTCGATTTCGACGCTCTGCCCGCCGATGACGAGGAAGCGATCGCCGAGCTGACCAGGATCAAGGGCATCGGGCGCTGGTCGGCGGAAATCTACCTGCTGTTCGCCGAGGGACGCCCCGACATCTGGCCGGCCGGCGATTTGGCGGTCCAGGCCGGGCTGCACAAGTTGCTCGACTTGCCCGAACGGCCCAGCGAAAAGCTGACGCGCGAGATGGCCGAAGCCTGGCGGCCCTATCGCGGAGCGACGGCGATCTTCACCTGGCATTGCTACAACAACCCGGCGCTGTGACACAAATAGACTGTCTAATCAATGTCTTATAGTCCTCACCCAAGGTAGATAATCTACTGCAACATACTAGCTGATGTATGCAATTGGGCGGGTAGCGGACACTCCGACTCGATCCGGATGCGGAAGACTGCTTCAATCAGTGAGTGTGCTCCGGCGGGGCAAACAAGATCAACTCCACGCGCTCCGCACCATCGACGTAGGCATCATGCCCCGGAGGAATTTCGAAAAAGTCCCCGGTAGCAATGTGAGTTTCCGCGTTCGTATCAACCATTCGAACTACTAGCTTGCCAGCAATACAATAGCCTGTGTGGCGCATCGGACACGACTCTGGGGAACCGAGCAACGGCTTCTCGTCTTTCTCCCACGTCCAACCCGGCTCGAAAATGGCACGCATTCCCGTGGTGCCATCGCGCATCTTGATAATCGAAATGCCACCCGCATCTTTCATGTCGAGGGCATCGTCAGGGGCTTCGAATCGCCTCGTCTCGATAGCGGACGCCATGGGGCATGCTCCTTTGCGTTAACTGGCATAGAACCGAATTTTATGACAAAAAACCGGGCCAGTGACAAGGGTCGGCGGCGGGAATGGCTGATGCGTGCAATAGCTTGCAAACGGAGATGCTGCTTCGCGTGATAATGACGATGGGCGGACTGCAACGGGAGGTCCAGGAATACCCAGATCTGCGACATACTCGTCGTTTCTCCCTGCGCAGAATGCTGGCATTGCTGTAACAACCCGGTGCTGTGACCGGGACTGGAGGGAACGATGACGCAACGCAAAGCTATTTTCATCACCGGCGGCGGCTCGGGGATCGGGCGCGCGGTGGCGCGCAAATTCGGAGCCGAGGGCTGGTTCGTCGGGCTCGCCGACATCAACGAGAGCGGCATGGCTGAAACGGCAGCCTTGCTCCCGGGCGGTTACAGCTATTCGCACAAGCTCGACGTGCGGAGCCGTGCGGCGTGGGACGAGGCGCTGGCCGCCTTTGCGATCGCGGCAGGCGGAAAAATCGACGTGGTGTTCAACAATGCCGGAATTCCGATGGGCGGCCCGCTCGCGGAAAACACCGAGGCCGAAATCACCCGCACTTTCGACATCAATCTCAAGGGCGTGTTCTTCGGCGCGCAGGCAGCCTACCCTTGGCTCAAGGCGAGCGCGCCTGGTTCGTGCCTGCTCAACACCGCCAGCGCGGCGGGGATTTACGGCGTGGCGGGTTCATCGATCTACTCCGCCACCAAGTTCGGCGTCCGCGCGCTGACCGAAGCGCTCGACGGCGAATGGCACGAGGACGGGATCAAGGTCCGCGATCTGATGCCTGCCTTCATCGATACTCCGCTGCTCGATATGGCCCCCAACGATCACAGCAACGTCGGAATCCGCGAGCGGGTGCACGAAATCGGCCTGGAAATCTCGCCCGTTGAAGATGTGGCCGACGCCGCGTGGGCAGCGGTCCACGGCAACAAGCTACATACGCTGGTCGGCAAAACCGCGCGCCAATCATGGTTCGCCTCGCGCTGGATGCGTGGCAGCTTGCGCAAACGCTCGCGCATGATGACCCGGCCGATGGGGGACTAAAGCGCGTCGATCCACCGTGCCATTTCGGCGTCGCGCTGGCTGAGGCCACCCGCATCGTGGGTGGTCAGGGCGATGTTCACCCGGTTGTAGACATTCGACCATTCGGGATGGTGATCGGCCTTGTCGGCATAGAGCGCGACGCGGGTCATGAAGCCGAAGGCCGCGTTGAAATCGGCGAATTTGAAGCTGCGTTCGAGCGCAAGGCCATCGGCGCGCAGCGTCCATTGCGGGCATTGCGCGAGCAGCGCATCGCGCATCGCGTCGGTCAGGCGGGCAACGGACATTTCGCTCTCCTTGGCAGTGCCTCCGCTTTCCCCTATCGCGCCGCCCCATGCAAGCGTGCCGCCTGACTGCTTCCGATCTTGCCTGCCGTCGCGGCGACCGGGTGCTGTTCAGGGGTCTTTCGCTGGCGCTTGGCGCGGGCGAGGCTGTGCAGGTTCGTGGGCCCAATGGCGCTGGCAAGACCAGCCTGCTGCGGATACTCGGCGGGTTGCTGCGGCCGCTGGAGGGGCAGATCGCAAGCACTGGAGCGATCGGTCTGCTGGACGAACGTCCTGCACTCGATCCGCATCGCACGCTGGGTGCGGCGCTGGCGTTCTGGGCGGAATTCGACGGCGCCGGCTTCCTGGCGCGCGCGAGCACTGCCGACCGGCTGGGTTTGGGCGATTTGCTCGACGTGCCGGTGCGCTATCTTTCGACCGGCCAGCGCAAACGCGCCGCCTTTGCCCGGCTGACAGGCCAGGGCGCACCCATCTGGCTGCTCGACGAGCCGCTTAATGGACTGGACACGGCTGCCGTAGCACTGGTTGAGGAACTGGCGGCAAAGCATTGTTCGGCGGGCGGGATTTGCGTCATCGCGTCGCACCAGCCGTTTGCGCTCAACGGGATGGAGACCCTCGATCTGGCGAATTTCTCCCCGCCCCTTCCGGGGTGGGGCCGGGGGTGGGGGCTGTCCGCATCGCAGCACCTTCCCGACATGCCCCACCCCAACCCCTCCCCTAAAAGGGAGGGGCTTTTATGAGCGCGCGGCTGTTCCTGCTGCTGC
>JANOOJ010000112.1:0-10878 GCA_031421295.1 Novosphingobium sp. | reverse complement strand
CCCGCTCCCCCGCCCGACCACCCGACGACAGGATATGCTATGGGTGGCCGGGCGGGGGAGCGGGCCGGTGCCGGGCAGCCGACGCGAAGCGTCGGCGAACATGCCGCTCATACAGCAAAGCTCGAACCGCAGCCGCATCCGGCCGAGGCGTTGGGATTTTCGACCTTGAACGCCGCGCCGCCCAGCGATTCGACGAAATCGACCGTGCAGCCCGCGACCAGATCGAGGCTGACCGGATCGACCAGCAGCATCACTCCGTCGGTTTCGGTCACGGTGTCGTCACCCTCGGGCGCATCCGCCAGTTCGAACTTGTACTGGAAGCCCGAGCAGCCACCGCCTTCGACCGCGAGCCGCAATGCGGCCGGCCTGCCCTGCTTGGCGGCAATCGCCGCAACGCGCGCGGCGGCGGCGTGGCTGAGGTTGACGGTCGGGGTTTCCATGCGCCCGATGTAGGGTGCGGGTACCCGGGCGGCAAGCGCTCAGGCGGTCTGGATATAGGCGCGCATCGCTTCGGCTTCGGATTCGATCCGTTCGATCCGGTATTTGACGAGATCGCCGATGGAGACAAATCCGACCACGGCTCCCTTGTCGACCACCGGCAGGTGGCGGAACCGGCGCCGGGTCATCAACGCCAGCGCGTCCATCACCCCGGTCGCTGGATCGACCGTTACCGGCGGGGCGGTCATCACCGCGCCGACCGGGCCATCGAGCATCGCCGAGCCATGCGCCGCCAGCTGGTAGACCACATCGCGCTCGGAAAAAATTCCCGCGATCTGGCCATTTTCAAACACCGGCAGCGCGCCGATGCGTTTTTCGGAAAGCAGCGCGACGGCCTCGCGCACGGTGGTGGAGGTTTCGCAGCTGATCAGATCGGCGCTGCGGCCTGCGATCAAACGGGCAATCGTCATGGCGGCTCTCCCAATACCGGTGGTCGCAGCGATGATGTCACGATTCCGCGGGAGAGGCAAAACTCCGTTGCTTGTCCGGGTTGCGCAGCGCATGGGCTGGCCGCATGCCGTTACCCGAGACACCGCAAGCCGGTTTTGCCAAACAGCGCTTCATTCGCCTGATGAAGGGCATGGGGATTGCGACCACGATTGCGGTCGCACTGACCTGGACGCTGTTTTATCGCGAGCTGGGCTTCGTCTCGATCCACTTCTACATCGCTACCGGGCTTGGTGTCGCTTTTGCGATGATGCTGATGGGAGCATTGATGGGGCTGGTATTTCTGTCGAGCGGCTCGGGCCACGATGACCGGATGCCCGGGGCCAGTCAGGATGGCGAAGCGGATAGTTGAGGCGGCGATTTGAGCCGATAGTCCTCGACCGGAACGCCGCCGATCAGATGTTCCTGGATGATCCGTTCCAGCACTTGCGGGGTGCAACCGCGATACCAGGTGGCGCCCGGATAGACCACCGCGACCGGCCCGGCGAGGCAGACACGCAAGCAGCCGACCTTATTGCGCAGAATTCCGGTGCGCCCGTCGAGACCCAATTCGCCCAGTCGCCGTTTGAGGAATTTCCATGATGCCGCGCTCTCGGTTGCCGGGCAGCACTTGGGCTCCTCGGGATCGGCGCAGAGAAAGATGTGCCACTGCGGCGCAAACCCGCCCAGCTTGGCGAGCGCGGCCTCAGCCTCGGCAATCTCGAGTCTGTGCGCGATCGTCAGCCCTTCTTGCCGACGATCCGCCCGATTTCGGCGGCGACCAGCTTTTCGACCAAGGGCGGCAGATTTGTATCGAGCCATGCCGCCAGCGCCGGACGCAGCAGTTCCCGCGTCAGTCCCTCGAGCGAGGTTTCACCCGAGCGGACGATCTGCGGCTGTGCGCCGGGTTCGGACAGCATCGCCAATGCGGCGAGTGATTCGCGCATCGAGGCGCGCGGACCGGCACCCAGCAGCGGGGTTTCAGCATCGCCATCGGCGCTTTCCTCGATGAATTCGGCGGCCTCATCGAGGTCGAGAATATCGTCGGCCTCGTCGATGTTGGCGGGGCCGGGCACCGCAATTCCGCGCGCTTCACGCTGCTTGCGCTGCTCGGCCGCACTGGTGCGATTGTCGCGCGCGATCACTTTCTTGATCGATTCGAGGATTTCCTCGACCGAAGGTTCGCCATCCTGGCGCATGCCGCACTCCCCCAGATGTCCCGCAACGGAACGAATTCACTGGGCGGGAATTGAACCGTCCTGGGCCGGTGTGTCAACCGTGCGTGTCGATTGTACTTTCGGATCGGGATCGCGATCCCAGTCGAAGAACTTGCCGCGCACCCGTTCGTAGTTGACCTGGGGATCGTAGAGCGGCCCGCCATCGAGGCCGAGATCCTGTGCTTCGGCCTTGCCCATCGCCGCCAGCAGGTTGAAACCTGCGACATAGGCATTGCGCCGCGCGCCGACCAGCTGGACCTGCGCGCCCAGCAGCTCCTGCTCGGCGTTGAGGATGTCGAGGATGGTGCGATTGCCGACGGTGTTCTCGGCCCGCACGCCTTCGAGGCTGAGCGTCGCCGCATCGACCGCGGTCTGGTTCATCATGATGATCTCATTGGCCGCGCGCCACGACGAGAAGGCCGAACGGACACTCGCAATCACCTCGCGCTCGACCCCGATCTCCTGCTCCATCGTGGCGCCTTCGCGGGCCTGCGCCTGACGCTGCTGCGCGGCGGGCAAACCACCCTGGAAAATCGGGATGGTCGCGCGAACACCCGCCTGCGCGGTGGTCTGGCGCTGGGTAAAGGTTCCCGCCGGAACCAAGCTTCCGCCCAACGTTCCGAGGAAATCGGTGAAATCCCCGCCGGTGAAGACGCTGATCCGGGGCAAGCGCCCTGCGCCCGCGACGTCGGTGTCATAGCCCGCCGCCTTGGTCCGTTCGCGCGCCGCGATCAGATCGGGATTGTTGTCGAGCGCGACCTGCACCGCCTCCTCGGGCGAAGCGGGGATGCCCGGCAGCGGCGGCGGCGGCTGGAGATTAACCGGCGCCTTGCCGACCAGCTGGATGTACCGCTCGCGGGCATTGGCGAGGTTGGCTTCTGCGGTGCGCAGATTGCCGCGCGCCAGCGCCTGTCGGGCCTGCGACTGCGCGACGTCGGTGCGCGTCAGGTCGCCGATCTCGAAGCGGTCGCGGGTCGCAGTGGTATTGACCGTCAGGACCTGGACGTTGTTGCGGCTCAGCCCGACGATCGCCTGGTTCTGGATCACATCCATATAGGCCGCCACCACCTGGCTGAACACGCCCGATTCGGTGCCGCGCAGATCGGCCTGTCCGGCCTCGACCCGCACTTTGGCGGCGCGAATTGAATTCTTGACCGCGCCGCCCGAATAGATCGGCACACTCAGATTGCCTTGCGCACTGACGGCGCGTTCGGGGGCGGTGAAGCTGTTGGCGCTGCGTTTGACGAATTCGGTGTAGCTCGCGGTCCCGCTGAGCGAAGGCAGGCCGGCCGAGCGGGCAATCGGCACGCCCTCGTCGATGGCGCGCTGCTGGGCGCGGGCGGACTGGAGGGTGGGGTTGGTGTTGTAGGTCATCGCCAGCGCATCGCGCAGATCGTCGGCCAGAGCCGGCGCTGCGACGAGCGTTATGGTGGCGAGGAGCGCGGCGCGGAGGACCCGGGCGAGCTGCGGCTGTGCAGCCATCTTCAGAAGCTCCAGCGTTTCGGCGCGGCGAATGCGCGCAATATCGGAATGCCGATCTCGGCCAGCGGCAGCAGGGCGACGGTCCCGGCCAGCTTGCGACCGGCAGCGAGGCGCGTAACCCCCCGCTCAACCAGGCCGGTGACGATCCGGCCGCCTTCGGCCAGTTGCGCGACCAGTGCATCGGGCAATTGCTCGATCGCGCCGTCGATGATGAGCAGCGAAAAGCTGCCCTTCTCGCGCCGTGCGGCAAATGCTTCGGCCTCGACCACTTCGAGCGATCCGACCAGCGGGCGCAACAATTCGGCCAGATAACCGCTGCCGCCGCTGACCAGCAGCGCGTTGTCGGCGGCGGTCGGCGCGGCTTCGGCCAGCATCCGCCCGTGTACCAGCGGCGCAGCGAGAAACCTGCCGTCACCGAGCGGGATCGCCCGGTCGATATAGGCGGCGTCGCGCGCGGCGACGGGGACGAACTCCTCGCGCGCAACCCGGCCCATTGCGGCGAGCACGAAATCGTCGCTCACCCCGCTGGTGCGCAGCTGGCTGTCGATCATCGCGCGGCGCGCAAGGCTCGCGGTGCTGGGCTGGGAAGTGGCGGAAACGGGCCGCTCATCACGCACGGTCATTAAATGGATACCCTCATGGCCGCTGTATTGCACACGCAACACAGCAACGCAATTGCCTTGCTTCTAGGCGAAGCGCCCTGTCTCGCCAAGCGCTTTGCGGGGCCGCGCCAAGCGCTTTGACGAGCGCCCCTGCGCGGGCTTATGGGGGCCTTGAATCTCTCTCCCGAGGAGCGTGCGATGATGGCTGATATGGTAACGATCCGCGAGGACGACCTGATCGAAAGCATCGCCGATGCGCTGCAGTACATCAGCTATTATCACCCGATGGATTATATCCGCGCGCTGGGAGAGGCGTGGCGGATCGAGCAGGGCCCGGCGGCCAAGGACGCGATGGCGCAGGTGCTCGCCAACAGCCGAATGTGCGCCGAGGGGCACCGCCCGATCTGTCAGGACACCGGGATCGTCAATGTGTTCCTCAAATGGGGGCAGGAATGTCGGCTCGAATCGGGCATGAGCCTGCAAGATGTGGTCGATGAGGGGGTGCGCCGCGCATACAACAACCCCGACAACAAGCTGCGCGCTTCGATTGTCGCCGACCCGGCCTTCACCCGCCGCAACACCCGCGACAACACGCCCTGCGTGCTCAATGTCGAGATGGTGCCGGGCCGCACGGTGGGGGTCGATGTCGCGGCCAAGGGCGGCGGCAGCGAGAACAAGTCCAAGTTCAAGATGATGAACCCCAGCGATTCGATCGTCGACTGGGTGGTCGAGATGCTGCCGCAGATGGGTGCAGGCTGGTGCCCGCCGGGGCAACTCGGGATCGGCATCGGCGGGACGGCGGAAAAGGCCATGTTGCTCGCCAAGGAAGCCCTGATGGAAGAGATCGACATGGCGAGCCTCAAGGCGCGCGGGGCTGTTACCGACACCGAAAAGCTGCGGGTCGAGATCTACGACAAGGTCAATGCCCTGGGGATCGGCGCGCAGGGGCTGGGCGGGCTGACCACGATCCTCGACGTCAAGATCGCCGAATGGCCGTGCCACGCAGCGGGGAAGCCGGTGGCGATGATCCCCAATTGCTCGGCCACCCGCCACGCGCATTTCATGCTCGACGGCTCGGGACCGAGCTTCCTCGAAACCCCCAAGCTCGATGACTGGCCCGATGTCACCTGGGCACCCGACAAGGCGGCCAAGCGCGTCGATCTCGATAATCTGACCCCCGCAGAGGTGCAGAGCTGGCAGCACGGCGACCGGCTGCTGCTTAATGGCGCGATGCTCACCGGGCGCGATGCGGCGCACAAGCGCATCCAGGACATGCTCGCCAAGGGCGAGGCGCTGCCAGTCGATTTCAGGGGCCGCGCGATCTATTACGTCGGTCCGGTCGATCCGGTGATGGGCGAAGTGGTCGGCCCGGCCGGCCCGACCACCGCCACCCGGATGGACAAGTTCACCGAGATGATGGTCGATCTCGGACTGCTGGTGATGATCGGCAAGGCTGAGCGCGGGCAAGGCGCGGTTACAGTGATCGCGCAGCACAAGGTCGCCTATCTGATGGCGGTCGGCGGCGCGGCCTACCTCGTCAGCCGGGCGATCCGCGAGGCCAAGGTGGTGGCGTTCGAAGACTTGGGGATGGAAGCGATCTACGAGTTCCGGGTGGAGGACATGCCGGTCACGGTCGCGGTCGATAGCGAGGGCAACAACGTCCACGAACTCGCCCCGCTGGTGTGGCGCGAGAAGATTGCGAAGGAAGGGCTTCTGGCGAGCTAGGCGATTTGGGCGCGGTGCCGTCAATCGACCAACGCCTGCCCTGCTCCGACAAAGCCGCTGGCTCTGCTGGGCCGGGCCGGGCTAACGCAGGTTCATGACCGCTGCCCCAGCCTCCCGGGTTTCGCCCCGCGTGGTGCTCGCCTCGATTGTCGGGCTGTGGCTGTGCTATTTCGCCTTGGCGACCGCGCGCGGCTGGATCGTCGGACTGGAGATGCACGGGCCGCTGCTGTGGCGGCGGTTCGCGGTAACGATCGCCTCGATGGCGGTAACCGCAGCGATCTGGCCGGTGTTGCGCCTGCTCGATCCGCGCCCGCTGTGGCTCAAAATCGTCGCGGTGCTGCTGCTGTCGCTCCCGGCCTCGCTGCTGCTCGCCGGCATCAACCAGTGGGTCTTTTCCGACATCGAGAACCAGGTCGTTACCAAGATCGGCGAACGCGAAGGCCTGCGCATCCGGCGTGACGAGGCGGGCAATCTGCTGGTCGATCCGCTGAGTCAGGCGAGCGAACCCGCGCCTCAGGTCGCGCCCGATGCCCCGCCCTTGCCCTTGCCCACCGCCCAGCCGCATGTGCCGACAATCGCGCAGCAGGAGCAGGATAGTGCGGCGATCACCATCAGCCGCGCCGATCGCGAGGTGACGCGCTGGCGTCAGCTGACCGATGTGGCGTTGGGCCGTTATTTCCTGCTGCTCGCCTGGGCCTCGCTCTATCTAGCATTGGCTGCCGCCGAACAGGCACGCGGGGCCGAGCGGCGCGAGGGGCAGTATCGCCGCGCCGCCAAGGCGGCGGAGCTGCGCTCGCTGCGCTATCAGGTCAATCCGCACTTCCTGTTCAACACGCTGAACTCGCTGTCGGCGATGGTGATGACCGGCAAAGCCGAAGCGGCCGAGACGATGATCCAGACGCTCTCCAACTTCTATCGCCGCAGCCTGACCGGCGATCCGACCGGCGACCTCTCGCTCGAGGAGGAAATGGGGCTGCAGAAGCTCTATCTCGATATCGAGGCGGTGCGCTTTCCCGAGCGGCTGCGCAGCACGTGGGACATTCCCGGCGAGCTGGCTGAAGCCCAGGTGCCGGGCATGATCCTGCAACCGTTGATCGAGAACTCGGTCAAATATGCGGTCGCCGCGAGCCGCAAGGCGGTGACGATCACGATCGCCGCACGCGAGGAATTCGGGCGGCTGGTGCTAAGCGTGACCGATGACGGACCGGGCCAACCCGCCCGCAGCGAGCAGGGCCACGGCATCGGTCTCGCCAATGTCCGCGACCGGTTGGCGGCGCGCTTCGGCGATGCCGCAAGCCTTGCCTCGGGACCCGGCGAAACCAGGGGGTGGCGCACGGTCGTGCGCTTGCCGCTGGTGCGGCATGGCTGACACCAGCCCGGCTTCGCTGCGCACGTTGCTGGTCGACGACGAGCCGCTGGCGCTCGAACGGATGCAGGTGATCTGCGCGCGCGTTCCGGGGATTCAGGTGGTGGCGACGGCTGCGGATGGCAGCGAGGCGCTTGAGCGGATCGCCGATACTCAGCCCGACCTGATCCTGCTCGACATGACCATGCCCGAACTCGATGGGCTGGCGGTCGCGCGGGTGCTCGCCGCGCGGCACCAGCGCCCCGCGATAATCTTTGTCACCGCGCATGACAGCTTTGCGGTCGAGGCCTTCGATCTCGAGGCGGTCGATTACGTGCTCAAGCCCGTCACACCCGAGCGGCTCGAACGCGCGATTGCCCGCGCCTTGGCGCGGCGCGGTGAGCGTCCGACCGAAGGCGGCAACTGGCTGGCCGAATTCTGGGTGCCGCACCGCTCCGAACTGCTCCGTATCGCCGCCGCCGATGTCGAGCGGATCGATGCCGAACGCGATTATGTTCGGCTGCATATCGGTCAGCAAGACGGGAGCTCGCGCAGCTATCTGCTGCTCCAGACCGTCTCGGGCCTCGAAGCGCGGCTCGATCCCGAGCAGTTTATCCGCCTGCACCGCTCGACCATCCTGCGCCGCGACCGGATTACCGGCCTGCGCCACGACGGGCTGGGCGTCTGGTCGGCGGAACTGGGCGACGGCACCTCGGTGCGCATCGGGCGGACCTATCTCGCCAAAGCCAAGGCGATGGCGGGGCGGTGATCCCGCCACCTATCGCATTTCATTTCAATCCCGGCGCAGCACTCCTACATTGCCGGGACACATGGGAATCCTCGTCGCCTTTTTGTTGGGCATCGCCAATTTCGCGATGCACAAGGCTGTGCTGGAAAGCCGTCACCCGCGGCTCGGTCAGGTTCCGTGGTTCTACCATTTGCTGGGAGGGCGCTTCAGCATGCTGGTGGAATTCGCCATGCTGCTCGGCACGATGCTGATGATTTCGTCGGGATCGACCGCCTGGGCCTGGGGCTATGCGATCTATTCGCTGGTCAACGCATTGTCCGCCTGGCTGATCCTGTCGCACCGGATTTAGCGGCGGGCGGAACCATCGGCACTGTCGGGCGCTGTGACGCAATGACACGGACGGGAACACTCTGGCTGGTTGCCAATGGTGCCAGCGGCAGCAACGATCACGCAGCGCTTGATAGCCTCATCGAGGCTTTGCGCGCGGCGGGAAGCGAGTCCGCCTTGGTGGTCGATTGCCAGACCGACGAACTGCCGGATCGGGCCGCGCTCGAACGCAACGCCGTCACCACGCTGGCGATCTTTACTGGCGATGGCACGGCCAACACGGCTATCACTTCGATCGAAGGCTGGGGCGGTGAGGTCTTGCTGTTGCCCGGCGGCACCGCCAATCTGCTGGCCAAGGCGTTGCACGGTGAAAGCAGCGCGGAGGAGATCGTCGCCGCCTTCGGAGCAGGACGGCTTCGCCCGATGTCTCGCACTTGCATTCGTTCCAGCCAGGGCAGCGCCTTGGTCGAGGTCCTGGCCGGGCCCGGCGCCACCTGGAGCGAAGTACGCGAGGGGCTGCGCGAAGGCGACATCGGGGGCACCGCCAGCAAGGCCGTGGAAGCAGTCCGCCAGAGCGCGACCGGTCCGATGGTCATCATCGCCGAACCGGTGCTAGGACGAGACAGCGGCTATGCCGGGGTCCGGTTGGCACCCGAGGCCCTCGGAATGTCGGTCGATGGTTACGGCGCAGAGACCGCCGCCGATTACCTCAAGCAGGGCATCGCCCTGCTCAAACGCGATTTCCGTGAGGGGCCGCATGACGAACTCGGCACCCACAGCGAAGTGCTGTGCCACTCGGCCGACGGCTCGCCGATCGCGCTGATGATCGATGGCGAGCGGCGCAGCGGCGGCGCGCAGGAACATTTTTCACTTGCACAGCTGGGCGTCAATCTGCTCGGCACACCGGATGGCTGAACCGCTCGTCCTGTTCCACATCAGCGACATCCATTTCGGACTTGAGGACAAGCGCGCGCTCGACTGGGTGTGCGAGCGGATTACCGCCGAGCAGCCCGCCGCTATTGCGATAACCGGCGATCTGACCATGCGCGCGCGGCAGCGTGAATTCGACGCAGCCTGCGCCTGGATCGGCGCGCTCGGCCCGCCGGTGACGGTTGAGGTCGGCAACCACGACTTGCCCTATTTCAATCTGATCGAGCGGTTTACCGACCCTTACCGGAGGTTCCGGGCGATCGAGGGCTTGCTCGAACGCCAGCTCGACCTGCCCGGCGTGGCCATCGTCCCGCTCAAGACCGTGACCCGCGCCCAGTGGCGCTTTCCGTGGTCGAACGGCTGGGTGACCGGCCCCGCGCTGGCCGAGACGCTGGCGGCGATCGACGCGCTGCCCCCCGGCAAACGCGCGCTGGTTACCGCGCACCACCCGCTGACCGAACGCGATCCGCGCGGCAAGCTGCTGACCATTGGCGGCACGCGGGCGATGGAAGAGCTGGCCAGGCGCGATGTGCTCGCGGTCCTGACCGGGCATGTCCACGATGCCTTCGATATCGAACAGCCGACCCCCGCCGGACCGCTAAGGATGATCGGGGCGGGGACTTTGTCCAAGCGCATCCGCTCCTCCCCGCCCAGCTTCAACCAGCTGACCATCGGCCCCGATGGCATTGCAGTTAGCGTCCGCAACCTTGGTCACGTGCCGACTGCCGCAATGCAAATCGAATCCGTCCCCGAGAACGCCCTCCCGCCGCGCCAGCCCGAAGATCCGGTCGCGCCGGTGGGGACCGTGCCAGCAGAAGACCCGCCCGTGCATTGAGGATACGAAAAAGGCGGCCCGTTGCCGGACCGCCCTCTCATTCCCGCCGTCGCGGAAAACTCTGGCGCCCCAATATCAGCGCTTGCTGAACTGGAAGCTCTTGCGGGCCTTGGCCTTGCCGTACTTCTTGCGTTCGACGACGCGCGGATCGCGGGTCAGGAAGCCGGCCGCCTTGACCGCGCTGCGCAGCAGCGGCTCGTACTTCGACAGCGCCTGACTGATGCCGTGCTTGACCGCGCCGGCCTGGCCCGACAGGCCACCGCCCTTGACGGTGCAAACCACATCGTACTGGCCGGTGCGTTCGGACACGTCGAACACCTGGTTGATGACGAGGCGCAGCGTGGGACGCGCGAAATAGACTTCCTGATCGCGGCCATTGACCGTGATTTTGCCCGAGCCGGGCTTGAGCCAGACGCGGGCGACCGCGTCCTTGCGGCGACCGGTGGCATAGGCACGGCCCTGCGCATCGATTTCCTGCTCGCGGATCGGGGCGGGCGGACCGGTGCGGATCACGGGCGCAGGCGGGGCCTCGCCGTCGTGAGTTACAGCGGCGGCAGCGACCGGAGCAGCAGTGCCAGCAGCGAGATTGCCGAGATCGGCGAGATCGGTGACGGTGTTATCGGACATGTTTATGCACCCACCTTGTTCTTGCGGTTGCGCGAAGCGACATCGAAGGCTTCGGGCTGCGTGCCGCCATGCGGATGTTCGGCAGCGGCGTAGAGATGCAGCGCGCGCATCTGGTC
>JANOOJ010000111.1:0-12477 GCA_031421295.1 Novosphingobium sp. | reverse complement strand
AGCGTGCGCGTGCCGAAAGTCGTCGCCAGCGTTGCATAGTCATAGGCGACCGGGAGCGAGAGGTTCAGACCGCCGCTATCGACCCGCAGCGGTTGCGACAGGCGCAGCGCCATGCTGTCGCTTGCACCGAACACACCCTCGCGCGTCGCATCGAGCGCCCAGGCGCTGCTGCGCAAGTTCGACCCGCTGGCCAGCGCGCCGCCGATCCGGGCCTGTGAGAAGCCTTCGCGCCACGCCGCGCCCAGCCGCCAGCCCGGGGCCACTCGCCAATTCAGGGCAGCATCGAGGAACAGGCTGTCTGCGCCGCCCGGCCCGAAGGCCTGGTGCAGCCGGGCACCGAGCACGGTGCGGTCCTCGGCCAGCCAGTTGGCCCCCAGCGCCGCATCAAGCGCGCCAAAACGCCGATCCAGCCCGACCCCGAAGCGCAACGTTCCCTCGCGGCGGCGGCGCGCTTCCGGGGTTTCGGCAGTGGCGATAGCCGCGCCGCTCAACGCATCGGCGCGGTCGGCACTCAGCGTCACGCCCCAGCCGCCGCGCTGCTGACGCAGTGCCACCGCACTGGTCGCATCGCGGGTAAAGCCATAATCGTCGAGCGGCGAAGCGGCGATCAGGAACGCGGCCTGGTTGCGCCCCTGCAATTGCGCCACCAGTCCGTCCGCACCCTGCTTGAAGGCGAAGCCCAGCTTGGTCTTCGGATTGAGCTGCGTCACGATCCGCGCCGCCAGCACGCGCGATACCTCGGCATCGGCGCGGCTGAGCTGGAGCTGGCCGGCCCACGGCATCCGCGCCAGATGTCCGCGATTGTCCACGCTGAACGCCAGTGACAGCCGCTCGTTGCCCAATTCGACATTGCGGCTCTGCAGCGCCAGCGCGCTGGCGAGCTTGGGTGCTACCTGAGCGCTGCGCAGCGTGCCTCCCAGCTCGACCGAATAGGCGCGCTGGTAGCTGTCGAGAATGACCGTGCTGAGCGCCCCCTGCCGGGCCGCATCGCCCATCGCGCTGGAAGTGACGACGGTGGCGTCGCCCAGCGCATACGGGACGACCGAACTGGCCAGGCTGGTCGGCCCCTGCGGCGCGAAGGCGTTGGTGATATTGAGCACCCCCCGGCCATAGGACGCATCGGTCCCCGCAGTGCCCGCATCGGAGGCGCTGCGCAGCAGCAAATCCACCACTTGGGTTGCGGTGAGGTTCGGAAAAGCCTGGCGCAACAGCGCCGCCGCTCCGGCGATTTGCGGCGCGGCGAAGCTGGTGCCGGAAAAGACGAACTGGAACGTGCCGGTGGCATCGGTGGTCGTCTTGAGAACACCGTTCTCGTAAACGCAGCACACCCGCTCGCCGCGCGCAGTCAGATACCACGTCGCCTCGGTCCCGGCGCGATTGCTGAACCCCGAGAGGACGTTGTCCTTGTTGACCGAGCCGGCGATGATGACATTGCCATTGCCCGCCGCACGCAGCCCCGAGGCGAAGGGATCGGGATTGTTGGGATCGTCTCCCGCGTCGGTCGAAGCGCCATCGTTCCCGGCCGAGACGATCACCACGATTCCCGCCGCCGCCGCCCGGCCCAGTGCCCCGCGCAACCCGGTGCTGGGCGCCGAGCCGCCAAGCGAGAGGTTTATGACTTTGGCCCCGCTCGCAATCGCGCGGTCGACCCCGATCGCAATGGCAGAATCACCGAACTTACAGCCGCTGTCCTTGACGGCCTTGTCATAGGTCGCACAGCTGCCGACCGAATCGCCGCGCAGCATCAGGATCGTCGCGTTGTAGGCGATCCCCATGATCCCGGTGTTGTCGCGCGCCGCCGCCGCGACCATCGCGACATTCGTGCCGTGATCGTCATCGGGATTGTCGAGTCCGCGGTTACCCGCGACATCGGCGGAGGCCGGGGAAATCCGCCCGGCAAATTCGGGGCTGTCGGTATCGATGCCCGAATCGACGATCCCGATGGTCACGCCCTGCCCGGTCGTGCCCGATTGCCACGCGGTGATCGCGCCGTGTTGGCTGGGGCCCGACGAGCGGTTGTATTCGGAGGTCAGGAAGCTCGACGACGGGGTTGGAGTTGGTGTTGGCGTCGGCGTGGGAGTGGGAGTGGGCGTTGGGGTCGGACTGGGTGCAGGGGCTGGCGTCGGCGTGCTCACCGCGCCGCCGCCGCCACAACCGGCAACCAGCAGGAATGACAGAGCCGCTGCTCCCAAACTCCATTTCGACTTGTTGGTCATCGACTATCCTCGTCCGCGGTTTCCAGCGCGCACAATCACTTAGCCGCGACCGGATGGCGGAAAGCTGAACAAGCACAGTGCTTTCCGGGGCGATCCTTATCTCACGTCAACGGTTAACCGCCAATTTCTTTCCGCCGCGAGCGGGAGATGCCTTGTCCCGACCCCGCGCGGAGGATAGGCGCGCGCCAATCGCAATAGCCGGGAGCTGCCCCTTGTCCGATCTCAAAGCGTCTGATCTCGAAGCCGCCATCGCCGCCGCCTGGGACCGCCGCGACAGCGTCACACCCGCCACCGCCGACGTCCGCAGCGTGGTCGAGCAGGCGCTCGCATTGCTCGACTCAGGACAGGCACGCGTCGCCGAACCCGATGGCGCGGGCGGGTGGAAGATCAACCAGTGGCTCAAGCAGGCGGTGCTGCTCAGCTTCCGGCTCAACGACAACGCGGTGGTCGAGTTCGGCTCGGCCGGTGCGCCGGCCTATGACAAGGTTCCCTCGAAATTCGCCGGTTGGGGCGAAAACCGCTTCCGCGAGGCCGGCTTCCGCGTGGTCCCCGGCGCGGTCGTGCGCCACGGCGCGCATATCGGGCGCGGCGTGGTGCTGATGCCGAGCTTTGTGAATATCGGCGCGCATGTCGGCGATGGTTCGATGGTCGATAGCTGGGCCACGGTCGGCAGCTGCGCACAGATCGGCAAGGGCGTGCATCTGTCGGGCGGGGTCGGGATCGGCGGCGTGCTCGAACCGCTCCAGGCCGGGCCGGTGGTGATCGAAGACGAAGCCTTCATCGGCGCGCGCTCAGAAGTGGTCGAAGGCGTGATCGTCGGCCGGGGCGCAGTGCTGTCGATGGGAGTCTATCTCAGCGCCACGACCAAGATTGTCGATCGCGCGACGGGCGAGATCCATATCGGCAAGGTCCCGCCCTATGCCGTGGTTGTCCCGGGCGCGATGCCCGGCAAGCCGTTCCCCGACGGGTCGCCCGGTCCGTCGCTCTATTGCGCGGTGATCGTCAAGACCGTCGATGCCCAGACCCGCGCCAAGACCGCGATCAATGAGCTGCTGCGCGATTGACCAGCGCCAACCTGTTCGTCCAGTTCGCGGTTTCGGCTGCGATGGTTGTGCTGTGTGTGACGGTCCACGGGTTCGGGCTCTTCGGAGTCACTCGCGCGCTGCGCAGCGAGGCGGCGCTCGAGCGGCTGCGCCATCTCGCGCCGCTGAGCCCACGCGGCGTCGCTGTCACGCTTGGCATCGTCATCGCCATGCTGGCGCTCCATGGGGTCGAAATCTGGCTCTTCGCTCTTGCCTATCTCGGTCTGGGCGCAGTTCGGGGACTTGAAACGGCGCTTTACTTCTCGACCATCAGCTATTCGACGGTGGGCTACAGCGACGTCCACGTCGCGGCAGAGTGGCGATTGCTGGGTGCGTTTGAAAGTGTGCTGGGTATTTTTCTCCTCGGGTGGTCGACCGCGTTCTTTTTCCGGATGATCGGCCGCATCGATCCGCACTAGCCGGACGGAACGTAGTTGACGCTTGCGGGTTGCCAGAATGACCGTACGGGTCGCAATTCAGATCGCGGAGCGCAGAACATGGAACGCCAAGGCGACGAAGTGCATATCGAGACGGACGACGCGCGGGGTGGCAGCACGCCGCATATTGTCCGTTATGTGCTGGTGATCAGCCTGTTTCTGGTGATCGCGGCCTTCGCAATTGCTTCGGTCGTCGGCAAGAGCGATAACCGCTCGGTCAGCCAATCGGGGGACGTCAGCGGGCAGGACACGCGCGGCCAGTAACCGTCGGCGCCAATCGTCAGAACGTCGTCGGTCTTTCGATCGGCGGGTCGCTGCGGTGCGCGGCGGCATAGGCATCGCTGGCGCGCATTACGCGGAGCATGTTGCCGCTGCTGATCTTCTGCAGATCGGCCTGTGAATAGCCGCGCCGCGCCAGTTCGACGAACAGTGCCGGGTAGGCGGCGACATCGCTAAAGCCATCGACGGTATCGCCGAACCCGTCGAAATCGCCCCCCATCCCGACATGGTCGATCCCGATCCGTTGCCTGATGTGATCGATGTGATCGGCCAGCTGGGCCAAGGTCGCGCGCGGCACCGGGTTCGCGACGACCCAGGCCGCGAGTTGCGCCTTGGCGGCATCGGGAAAACCGGTGTTGATCGTCTTGAGCCGCGCCTCTTCGCCCGCCTTGCCCGCATTCCATTCACGTACCGCCGCGCTGACATAGCTTGGGTAACCCATCACCATGACGATCCCGCCGTTGGCCTTGACCCGCTCCAGCAATTTGTCCGACACGTTGCGCGGATGATCGACAATTGCGCCGACATTCGAATGGCTGAAGATCACCGGGGCCTTGGCCACTTCCAGCGCATCCAGCATCGTTGCTTCGCTGACGTGGCTGAGATCGACCAGCATCCCCAGCCGGTTCATCTCGCGCACCACGTCGCGGCCGAAAACGGTCAGCCCGTCGTGCTTGGCGGTGTCGGTCGCGCTGTCGGCCCAGGCCAGTGTGTTGGAGTGGGTCAGCGTCATGTAGCGCACGCCGAGCGCATGGAGCTGGCGCAGCACAGCCAGCGAGCCGCCGATCGAATGCCCACCCTCGGCCCCCAGCAGCGAAGCGATCCTGCCCGCGCGCATCGCCCGCTCGGCGTCCTCTGCCGTCTCGACATATTGCAGATCGCCCGGATGGCGCGCGATCAATCGCTTCATCACGTCGATCTGCTCGAGCGTCGCCTGGACTGCCTGCGGTTCGGGGAGCTTGGCATCGACATAGACCGACCAGAACTGCGCCCCGACCCGCCCGGCGCGCAGCCGCGCCAGATCGGTGTGCATCGCCTTGCGGTCCTTGGCCGGCTCGGCGGTGCTGGTGGTATCGCGAAAATCGAAACCGGCCAGCAAATTGTTGCGCCGCATACGCAATTGGTCGGGCACGTCGTTATGCCCGTCCCATACCGGCGCGGCCCGCAAGGCAGCGGCGGCGATCTGCTCGGGGGTCTTGGCTGCCGAGGGGCCCGCTGCGATCAGCGTCGCTGCGCCGGCCAAGAGAAGTATCCGCCGCATCTTTTTGCTATCCTTCTCGAATTTATCGTCGCGCAATCATGGCGGGGAAATTCGCAGGCGCATAGCCCCTGTCGCATGATCCGCCGACTGGCGCGGCGGACCAAACTAGGGCATCCGGCTTCCGACACAATCCAGCGCAGGGGAAACACGCTTGTCCGACCGGCCCAGCCGCTCACAGACCGTCTGGCGCTGGATCCTGGTGGTATTTTACGCTTTCGCAGGCGTTGCCCATCTTCGCAGCCCGCAGCCGTTCATCCTGATCACGCCGCCGTGGGTGCCGCTGCCTGCGTTGGTGGTAGCGCTGACCGGGGTGGCCGAGCTGGTCGGCGCTGCCGCGCTCGCCCAGCCGTGGTCAACCCCGCTGCGCCGCGCCGCCGGGTGGGGTCTGGCCGCCTATGCGGTCTGCGTCTATCCCGCCAATATCAACCACATGCTGATCGATCTGGCGCGCCCCGATGGCGGTCTGGGGCTGGGTTATCATGTGCCGCGACTGGCCGCCCAGCCGCTCATCGTCTGGTTCGCGTTATGGGTCGGCGGGGTAACGCGTTGGCCTTTCGTTCGGCGCACGACCGAGGCCTGATGGTGCTGCTCGGCACCAAGCCGCGGTGGGACGGACTGACCTAATTCTGGCGCTCGGCAGGTGGCAAGCGCCGCAATAGCGCCAGCGCGGCGAGTCCGAACAGCGCGGCGACGATGAACGCCACGCCGGGAAAATGCACCGGCGCATTCGCCCCGGTGAACCAGGCCAGCGGAGCGGTCAGCACCAGCGGTCCGATGATCGAGCCGATCCCCATCGTCATCGCGGCGATTCCCTGCGTCTCGCCCTGCGTTTCGGCGGTGGCGCGGCGCGAGAGCATCGCCATCAGGCTGGGCTGGACCAGCGATTGCAGCGCGATGAAGCCGAGCAGCGCGAATGCGAGCCAGGTCGTCTGCGCGAAGGCGTAGCCGAGGAACCCGGCGACCGCTCCGGCAAGCCCGATGCTCGCCGCGCCGCGCTCGCCCAGTCGCTTGACCAGAGGCCCGGTCAGGAAGGTCTGGCTGAGCGCGATCACCACGCCCACCGCCGCCAGGCTCAGTCCGATCATCCGGTCCGTCCAGCCGAGCTGGGCGATCCCCCAGAAGCTCCAGGTCAAGGGGTAGACCAGGCTGGCGAGCTGCCACAGCAGCAGCACGGCCGCGACCCCCAGCATCCCGGGAACCGCGCGCAGGGTTCGCCATGCCCCCAGCGGGTTGGCGCGGGCGAGGCTGAACGGGCGGCGATGCTGCGGCCGCAGTGTGTCGGGGAAGAAGATCAACCCGTAGAGGAAGTTGAGCCCGGCCACCGCCGCCGCCGCAATGAATGGCGCGCGCTCACCCAGGCCCGAGAGCAGCCCGCCCAGCGCCGGACCGGCGATGAATCCGACCCCGAAGGCGGCGCTCACCAGCGAGAAATTGCGCGCCCGCCGATCGGGCGCGGTGACGTCCGCCATCGCCGCCTGCGCCGAGCCGAAACTGCCACCCAACAGCCCCGACAGCACGCGCCCGAGAAAGATCAGCGGCACGGTTTGCGCAAAGGCCAGCAGCACATAATCCGCCGCCAGCCCCGCCAGCGCGATCAGCAGCACCGGTCGACGACCGAAGGCGTCGGACAGATTGCCGAGCACCGGGGCGGCAATGAAACTTGCCAGCGCCATCGCCAGCCCCATCCACGCGCCGAGCGCGATCGCATCGGCGAGGGTCAGTCCACCAATCCGCATCAGCAGCCGCGGCAACACCGGCATGATCAGCCCGAAGCCGATGGCATCGATAAAAATAACTACCAGCACGAAGGGTACCACATGGCGCGGCGCGGCAGCGGCTGGGGTAATCGCTTCGGTCATCGCGCTATCCCTGTTGCGATGCCAAGGCTATGGGCTGCTGCCGCCGCTGGCAACTATCCAGGCCAGGCCGAAAGGAATTGCATGCGCGAGCGCCGAATCCTCGTCGATGCCGATGCCTGTCCGGTGAAGGAGGAGATCTACAAGGTCGCCTTCCGCCACGACGTTCCGGTCACGGTGGTCAGCAATTCGGCGTTCCGCGTCCCGGTCCACCCGCTGGTGCGCCGCGTGGTGGTATCGGACGGGTTCGACGCCGCCGACGACTGGATTGCCGAGCAAGCCGATGCCGCATCCGTCGTGATAAGTGCCGACATCCTGCTGGCGGATCGCTGCCTCAAGGCCGGGGCGGTGGTACTCAGCCCGACCGGCAAGCCCTTCACCAGTAGCTCGATCGGCAGCGCCATCGCGACCCGTGCGATCATGGCCGATCTGCGCGCAGGGGGTGACATAATCGGCGGACCGGCGGCCTTTGCCAAGGCCGACCGGTCGCGCTTTCTCTCCGCGCTCGATGACGCGCTGGTCAGATTGGCCCGAGGCTGATCGCTGGCACCGGAGGTTCCGGGGAACATCTGCCCTGCCTTCGGGTTGAATCGCCAAGCGCGTCAATCCTTTGCGCGCACCACCAAGGAGACTTCCGATGGGTGAACTGACCGACAAGATCAAAGGCAACGCCAACGAGGCCGCCGGCAAGCTCAAACAGCACAGCGGCGACGCGGCCACCCGCCAGGATGGCGCCCATCAGGAAGCCAAGGGCAAGGGCCAGCAGCTCAAGGGCGCGATCAAGGGCGCGCTGGGCGACGACATCTAAACGACAACCGGCTTCGCCGCCGCAGTACCCCCTCCAACTGCGGCGGCGAAGAACAGCAGCATCACCAGCCGCCCGAACTCGGCGCGCGTGCCGAAGCCCGGCGCGGCATCGTGGAACATCCACGGGTCGAACAGGATCAGCCGGTTGTAGCGCATCGGCGCGGTGAAACTCTTGTCCCATTTCGATGGTCTGTTGGTATCACCATTGACCACCTCGCCGATCAGCACATTCACGTCGGAATAGCCCGCCGCTTGGATCCCCGGCAGCTCGCGCGGCACGCTTTCAAGCCCGGTGCGGCGATGCCGGTAGAAATCGGTCCCGCCGCGGCAATCCTGCGGCCGGCTGAGGTAGAGGATCCCCGAATAGGCGCAGGGATCGATATGCACCCCGGTGATCCCGCGATCGCCCTTGAGCGTCAGGCGGCAATGCCCATGCGTCGTCCCCGGCGCGGCGACCAGCGGCGTGCCCACCAGCCGCGAGACCGTCTCCTCCAATCCCGGGATGATCAGCGGGTGATCCGATAGCACCCCCGGATAATTCCCCTGCTTGAGTGCCGGATCGTACCCCAGCCGCAGCGCCGCCCCGCGCGCCTCGTCGGGATTGGCGAGGAAATCGTCGATCATCATGAAGCTTGGGGTGCGGCTGGCCGTCATCGCGCTATCCTGCCCGCGCGGGCTAAGCGGCGCAAGCTGGCAGGCCGCCCGATCCGGGTGACACCAGGGTGACAAAGGCGACACTGTGTCACCCGATTCCGGGCGAGATTCACGTTGCAGTTCAAGGCATTGACTATGCAAGGCGACACCCGGCTAAACCCCGCGCCCGCGCGGCAACGGATCGGGCGCGGTGTAGCGGTCGGAAGCCAAGATCGCCTCGCCGTTCGCGTCCTCGCTCCATTCGCGCGGCCACCGCTCGTCCTCGCCCTCGACATGCGCGATCAGCCCATCCCAGCGCTCCGCCCAGAAATCGACCGCCGCGCGATAGCGCGAGAGTTGCTGCGCCCCGCTGCGGTTGCGCGCCGCAAGCAGAAAGCAGGTCAGCCGCTCATCGAAGTGCCGCCGCGTGCCGATTTGCTCGCCCCCGTGAAACACCGGCACCTCGACCCCGTGCAACGCACGCTCGAGCGCGGCCTGGTGGAGCGCGTCGTAGCCATGCTGGAACGCCGCCTCCCACGCGATGTCGAACGGCTCGCCCTTCAATCGCGCGCGCAGCTTGTAGGCCGACTGGCGGCTCATCCCAACCGCCTTGGCGGCGCTGCCGACGCAATGCGTCGCAGCCAGCTCGCGCAGGAAGCCGGCCATCCTGGGCTTGTTCCAGCGGTCGGGCGGATTGGTGAGGGCGGGCGGCAGGGGTTCGGATGGTTCGGTCATCCGCGAGGATAAGCCAGATTTGGGCGATGTAGGAAAATGGTTCTACGTCAGGACTTCGCCAGCTCAGCCAAAATCGCGCGATCCTGTTCCATCACCGCATCGGCTAGCGCCATCAGCGCTCGATGCCGCCGCGCCATGACTTCGCGTGCGACGGCCATTTGATCTTCGGTATCGGCGGAAGCTTTCGCGAGTTCCAGCCCACGCGAGGTGCGAACAACTGTCAGACGGTCACCGACCGCTGCATCGAGATGTTCGAGAAACTTCTTGGGCAGAATGACCCCGGCGGAATTGCCGATCTTGGTGATTTTGAGTGTTGCGTTCATACGGGCGTTATAACGCGAAAGAGCGAATCTGACAAGATGGGCGGCTTGCCTCGATATGTTAAGCTAGCCCTTGATTGTTTTGACATTTCCCTTTCTAGCTTAAGGCTGCCCTTGACTAAATCCAAATATCTCGGTTAAGTTAGAGCTGACCTAAATTAGAGGTGTGGATGGCGTATCAATCAAGGGCTGGCCGCTATATCAAGCAGCCCAATCACTATTCCGCGTTCATGCCCGAGCCGCTGCCGCCGGGCCCCCCGCTGGTCATCGACGCGGCAATGCAGACTATGCTCTCGAAGGCCGACCGTGCACTGGGGCGGCTCGACGGGTCGATCCAGACGCTGCCCGATCCCGACATGTTCGTTTACATGTATGTCCGCAAGGAGGCGGTGCTTTCCAGCCAGATCGAGGGCACCCATTCTTCGCTTAACGACCTGCTCGAAGCCGAAGCCGCGATCCACGATGCAGGCCGGCCGAGCGACGTCAGCGAGGTCATCAATTATGTGAGCGCGATGAACCACGGGCTGGAGCGGCTCGACGAGATCCCCATCTCGGTCCGGCTGATCCGCGAGATTCACGAAAAGTTGATGCACGGGGTGCGCGGCAACCATGCCAATCCGGGCGAACTGCGGCGCAGCCAGAACTGGATCGGCCCCGGCGGATCGACCTTGCGCGATGCGGTGTTCGTGCCCCCGCCGCCGCACGAGGTGGAAGGCCTGCTGTCGGACCTCGAAAAGTTCATCCACGCCGAAAACGACATCCCGGCGCTGATAAAGATTGGCCTGATCCACGCGCAGTTTGAGACGATCCACCCCTTCCTCGACGGCAATGGCCGGATCGGGCGGCTACTGATCGCCTTCTACCTGTGCCACAACGAAATCCTGCTCAAACCCGTCCTCTACCTGTCTTACTGGTTCAAGCTCCACCGCGCGCGCTATTACGAGCTGCTCCAGAACATTCGCGATCATGGCGAGTGGGAGGAATGGACGCTGTTCTTCCTCGAAGGCGTGGCGACCGTCAGCCTGGAAGCAACCCAGATCGCCCGCAGTATCGTTGCCCTGCGCGAGGCGCACCGGCGGCTGGTAACCGACCGCTTCGGCCGCGCTGCGGGCAATGGGCTACGGATTCTGGAAGGGCTCTACACCCACCCCTTCATCGACAACCGCACGGTGATGAAGAAGCTGGGCATCTCGTTCCCCTCCGCCGCCGAACTGATCGAACGGTTTGTGGAAGCCGACCTGCTGGCGGAGATCACCGGGCGCGAGCGGTATCGGGTTTACCATTATTTCCCGTATGTGCGGCTGTTTTCTGATGTGGGGAAGTAAACGGAGCGGGCCGAGTCCGAGGCACCTAGAAGCCAAAGTTTTCTGATCAGGATAACCAACTGTGATTATTAAAATTGATGTTCCGCAACTTAGTCAGAAAGGCGCATACTTTCCGCGCCACTGGATGAACGTCACACTACTGGATAATCGACCGGACGACTATCGAGTCCATGCGATAGTTAGCACCTATGTTAGATTAGTCGAGGCTTCGTTCGCGCAATATGAACTTGGTCGAATTCATCTCAATGTTTTCTGGAACACACATAATGGCATTGCAATGGCCGACTATAACTTATCAGGATCGCACTTCGAATCCTGCATAAATTCAATGCATCGAGCAATCCTGTGTGCGAAAAAAATTCGTGGAAGCAAACACGTTCCAGGCGATATCAAAGCGCTCATTACTCAAAAACCTGCGTTTTTAGCAAACAAAGTTGCCTTCAGACTTAGGAAGATCAGGGATATGATCCAGCATATGGACGAAATGGTATTGAAAGGTAAAATTGAGATGGGAACCTCTTTTTCACTTCGCACTGATGGTCCTGAAATTCCTATCGAAGATCATGATCAACCAAATCAGACATTAAAAACCATTGATAGACTTACTCTTGGCGATCAGACGATCCTCATGTCTGAGCTGACGCTGTGGCTGAACGAAATGCGGCAAGTTGCCGATCAGATTTCAGCCTATGAAAAGCCAAATTGTCCCGCGGACTGAAAAGGCGGAGATGCCTCCCGCAATGGATCAATCATGCTCCCGGTCTCCGGCCCCCATATACAACTCGCGCCCGGTCTCGTCGTAAACCTTGCTCATTTCCGCCATGCCCGCCTCGACGTCCGCCGCCAGGATAAACCCGGCGCTGTCTTGATTCTGCAACCGGGCAAACTCGCGCACCTCCTGCGAAATCTGCATCGAGCAGAACTTGGGCCCGCACATCGAGCAGAAGTGGGCGGTCTTGGCGCCTTCCGCCGGCAAGGTCTGGTCGTGGTATTGTTCCGCCGTGTCCGGGTCCAAAGAGAGGTTGAACTGGTCGCGCCAGCGGAAGTCGAACCTTGCGCGGCTGAGCGCGTCGTCGCGCAGTTTGGCGGCCGGGTGGCCCTTGGCCAGGTCGGCGGCGTGGGCGGCGAGTTTGTAGGTGACCACGCCGACTTTCACGTCGTCGCGATCGGGCAGGCCGAGGTGTTCCTTGGGGGTGACGTAGCACAGCATCGCGGTGCCGAACCAGCCGATCATCGCCGCGCCGATCCCGCTGGTGATGTGATCGTAGCCCGGCGCAATGTCGGTCACCAAGGGCCCGAGCGTGTAGAACGGGGCTTCGCCGCACACCGCGAGCTGCTTGTCCATGTTCTCTTTGATCTTGTGCATCGGGACGTGGCCGGGGCCTTCGATCATCACCTGAACGTCCTGCGCCCAGGCGCGCTTGGTCAGCTCGCCCAGCGTGTAGAGCTCGGCGAACTGGGCCTCGTCGTTGGCATCGGCGATGCTGCCGGGGCGCAGGCCGTCGCCGAGCGAATAGGCGATGTCA
>JANOOJ010000110.1:0-20405 GCA_031421295.1 Novosphingobium sp. | reverse complement strand
TCGAACTGGTCGATTACCACGCGGGCGAACAGGCCGGGATCAAGAGCGCGACGCTGCTGATCAAGGGCGAGAACGCCTATGGCTATGCCAAGACCGAGAGCGGGGTGCACCGGCTGGTCAGGATCAGCCCCTATGACAGCTCGGCGCGGCGGCACACCAGCTTCAGCTCGGTCTGGGTCTATCCGGTGATCGACGATGACATCGACATCGAGATCAAGGACAGCGACCTCAAGATCGACACCTACCGTGCATCGGGCGCGGGCGGCCAGCACGTCAACACCACCGATTCGGCGGTGCGGATCACGCATATTCCCACCGGGATCATCGTCGCCAGCCAGAACGACCGCTCGCAGCACAAGAACCGCGCGACCGCGATGGGGATGCTCAAAGCGCGGATGTACGAAGCCGAACTGGCCAAGCGTGAGGCCGAAGCATCGGGCGAGTATCAGGCCAAGACCGAGATCGGCTGGGGCCACCAGATCCGCAGCTACGTGTTGCAGCCCTACCAGCTGGTCAAGGATTTGCGCACCGGCTGCACCTCGACCGCGCCCGACGATGTGCTCGACGGCGCGCTTGATCCGTTCATGGCGGCGGCACTGTCGCAGAAGGTGACGGGCGAGAAGGTGACCGTGGAGGATGTCGATTGAGGCGGGGCAGTTTCGCCTTGATTGCCTGTGCGCTGCTCGCTGCTTGCAAGCCGGGCGCGGATCGGTCCGGCCGGCCCGAAACCGCGCTCGAGTTCCCGCGCCCTGACCGGCCGGTTTCCAGGCCCGGGGGCAATTCCTTTTCGACCGAGGTGCAGCGCGACAACCAAGGCGAGGCGCAGACGGTGATGGATCTCGCCTCGATCCGCCCCGGGACGACGGTGGCGGATATCGGTGCGGGCGACGGCTATTATACCGTGCGGCTGGCTGAGCGGGTTGGGGCCAAGGGCCGGGTGGTAGCGCAAGATATCGATGCCGCAGCGCTCCAGCGGCTGGGTTCGCGGGTCGAGCGCGAGCGGCTCGACAATGTCGCGATCAAGCCCGGCGCGCCCGACGATCCGCGGCTGCCCGATGCCAGTTTCGACCGGATTTTCCTCGTCCACATGTATCACGAGGTGAGCGAGCCTTACGCGTTTCTGTGGCGTTTGCGCCCGGCGCTGCGCGAGGACGGGCAAGTGATCGTGGTCGATGTCGATCGCCCGACCGGCCAGCATGGCATTCCGCCCGCGCTGCTGTTTTGCGAAATGACTGCGGTCGGTTTCCGCCTTGTGGAATTTGTTCGTAAGCCCGAAGTTACCGGGTATTATGCGCAATTCGAGGCGGCGGGGGAGCGACCGGCGGCGACGGCGATCAAGCCGTGCCGCGCGGATACTGGAAAGACAACAACGCAATGAGCTTGCCTGTTTTCAAAGGTTTGAAGCCGATAGTTTACGGCGGACACGAAGTGTGGCCGCTGGTTGAAGGCGGCAAGGGTGTGTCTGCGACCAATGGCATGAGTTCGGGCGCGTGGGCTGCGGCGGGCGGGATCGGCACGGTCAGCGCGGTCAATGCCGACAGCTATGACGCCGAGGGCAAGATCGTTCCGCAAGTTTACGACCAACTCACCCGCAAGGAACGCCACGAGCAGCTGATCCGCTTCGGGATCGACGGCGCGGTGGCGCAGGTCAGGCGCGCGTTCGAACTGTCGGGCGGCAAGGGCGCGATCAATATCAACGTGCTGTGGGAAATGGGCGGCGCGCAGCCGATCCTCGAAGGCGTGCTGGCACAGACGCAGGGCATGATTACCGGCGTCACCTGCGGGGCGGGGATGCCCTACAAGCTCAGCGAAATCGCCGAGCGTTACAACGTTCATTATCTGCCGATCATCAGCTCGGCGCGGGCCTTCCGCGCGCTGTGGAAGCGCGCCTACCACAAGGTCCCGCATCTGCTCGGCGCGGTGGTCTATGAGGACCCCTGGCTGGCGGGCGGGCACAACGGATTGTCCAACGCCGAAGACCCGCTGCGGCCCGAGGATCCCTATCCCCGCGTCAAGGCGCTGCGCGACACGATGCGTACCGAGGGGGTGGCCGACGACGTCCCGATCGTCATGGCCGGCGGGGTGTGGTTCCTGCGCGAATGGGACAATTGGGTCGACACTCCCGAGCTGGGCAGCATCGCCTTCCAGTTCGGCACCCGGCCCTTGCTGACCGAGGAAAGCCCGATCCCGCAGGGCTGGAAAGATGCGCTGCGCGAGATCGAGGAGGGCGACGTGCTGCTCCACCGCTTCTCGCCCACCGGGTTCTATTCCTCGGCAGTGCGCAACCCCTTCCTGCGCAGCCTCGAGGCGCGCTCGGAGCGGCAGATTCCCTACTCGAAGGTCGAAGCGGGCGATCACACCGTGCGGCTCGACGTCGGCGTGAAAGGCAAGAATTTCTGGGTCACCCCGCGCGATCTCCAGCGCGCGCGGGGCTGGGTGCTCGATGGCCATACCGACGGGCTGCGCACCCCCGACGATACGATCATCTTCGTCGCCCCGCCCGAACGCGGGATGATCCAGCAGGACCAGAAAGACTGCATGGGCTGCCTCTCGCACTGCGGCTTCTCGTCATGGAAGGACCATGACGATTACACCACCGGGCGGCTGGCCGATCCGCGCAGCTTCTGCATCCAGAAGACCCTGCAGGACATCGCCCACGGCGGGCCGCTCGAGGAAAACCTGATGTTCGCGGGGCATGCGGCGTATCGGTTCAGGCAGGACCCGTTTTATTCGAACAACTTCACGCCGACGGTGAAAGAGTTGGTGGACCGGATTCTGACGGGGGATTGAGGTCGGTTTACGACCCAATTTACGACATCCCGCTCGTCCTCGCCGCTCGACAAAGGCAGACTTTCCGAAACGGGATTGTGACACTCTGCAACCCGCGGAAAGCGTGGGTCTGTCGTTGGTATCAGAACCGACCGGTTGTGGCACGTTCGCGAGCTACCGTCTTCAGACGAAATAGACACAGAAGCAAGCCTGCCAACGTGGACGATGTGTGCGCCCCCCCGATGTGCCCAGCTAGGGTGCGGCGCGAGGGTTTACAAAAATTTCGCTCTATTCCTGCTTCCAAAACTTGACTTTGACCGAATCAAGTTACAATATGGGTTAATGGAGATGTGATATGAGCGATGTAGTGTCAGTCTTTACCTCGAAGTCGGTGCAAACCATTCTTGCAGACGGCGGCTCGCAATCTTGGGCGCTCGATCGTACTCGGGCAGCGCGATGCGACTATCTCGTTGCGTGCCGCAACGCTCATGGAAAGCCGGAAGGGCCGGAGCCGCACGGGCACGCGTTCTTGGTCGGAAAGATCGCGGATGTCGTCGCCTCGACGGAGACGGAGGGGCGCTTCAAGATTTTAATTAGCGAGTTCGCGGAAGTTTCGTGGGAGGACGGGTGGGAGGAGGGACGGCGCAATCCGGTCGCCTACTACAAGGACAGCGACTTTGATGGCGACGACGGCAAGCCGATCGATTTCAAGGCTCTTCCGTTTCAAAAACTCGACGCAACTCCGTGCGGGCTCAGCATCGCCGAAGCTAAGGCTGGGCTGGCGATCACCTTCAACGTGCCCGAGAGTGCTATTGAGGTCACGATCCGTGCATGAAGCGACTGGTCAATCGGTCGCTGCAGCGGTTCGCGGTGCTGCGCGTCGCTCTCGCTTAATGCCGGACTCGGAAACAGCGCAGATAAGCGCATTTTTGGAAGCAGGTCATCCACTCCTAGCGTTTAGCGTAGTCGTCGTGCGGCGACTTGGACGGTGGGCGACGTTGGCTTGCGCACTTTTCCTCGTGCCATGATCAGTTGGCACCCTTAATTCGCCTGCATGTCAGGCCTGATCGCGGTCCATCGCCTAAGCACCCATTCCGAACCTCCGCGTCATGGTGTCTCAACCGAACGGTTTTGACACCGGCTGAACGTCCGCTATCGACCCTGAACGCCTGAAACCTGCCTGTCCGCACTCCACCCCAAACCTGACATTCTGACGCCCCTCAATCCATTTCCCAAGCCCGCTCGCCGTGGCTGGTGATATCCAGCCCCTCGCGCTCGGCATCTTCGCCTACGCGCATCGGCAGCACCAAACTCACCAGCACCGCGATTACCGCGCTGGCGATGGTGGACCATAGCGCGACGACGCCGACGCCGACGGCTTGCGCGGCGAGCTGGCTGGTCATGGTCGCGCCCTCGGCATAGCCGGTTCCGCCCAGCGAGGGCGCGAGGAACACCGCCAGCAGCAGCGAGCCGGTGATCCCGCCAACGCCGTGGACCGCGAAGACATCGAGCGAATCGTCGATCTGCAGGCGTTTTTTGATTAGTTGGATCGCCGGATAGCACAGCCCCGCCGCGATAACGCCGAACAGCATCCCCGCGCCGGGCGAGATGAACCCGGCCGCCGGGGTAACCGTCGCAAGCCCCGCAATCGCCCCGGTGGCAAAACCCACGCTGGTCGGTTTGCCGACGGTGAACTTCTCGATTGCCAGCCACGCCAAAGCGGCAGCGCTCGCGGCGATATGGGTGTTGAGAATCGCGCTCGCGGCATCGTCGTTCGCGCCGAGCGCCGAGCCGCCGTTGAACCCGAACCAGCCGACCCACAGCAGCGCCGCGCCCGCCATCGTCAGCGAGGGGCTGTGCGGCAGCATCAGCGTCTTGGGAAAGCCTGCCCGTTTGCCCAGCAGCACCGCTACGACCAGCGCCGAGACGCCCGCAGTGGTGTGGACCACGATCCCGCCCGCGAAATCGAGTGTGCCCAGCCGCGCGGCGAGCCAGCCGCCGCCCCATACCCAATGCGCGACCGGCGCATAGACGATCAGGCCCCACAGCGCAGTGAAGCCGACCACCCAGCCGAACCGCGCGCGATCGACCCAGGCCCCGACCATCAGTGCGGGGGTGATCGCGGCAAAAGTCAGCTGGAACAGCGCGAAGGTGCGCTCCGACACCGGATAGTCGCCGTGGAGCAGCGCCTTGGTGCCATTGAGCATCCAGTAGGTGCCGCCGCCCAGCCAGCCATTGGTGACCTCGCCAAACGCCAGCGTGTAGCCCGCGACGATCCACAGCAGCGAGGCTATCGCGGCAATCGCACCGACCTGCACCAGCACCGAAAGGAAGTTCTTGGCGCGCACCAGCCCGCCGTAAAACAGCGTCAGTCCCGGCATGGTCATCAGCAGCACCAGCGCGGATGCGGTCAGCAGCCAGGCGGTGTCGCCGGTATCGATCACGCCCTCGGCCGCGTCTTGCGCGAGCGACGCGACGGGGGACAGGGCGGCAAGCCCCGCGATGCTGCAGGCTGCGATTTTGCGCATTGTCCGTGAAACTCCCCTCGATCTTCGGGAGCGGCTCTAGGGCAACGATAGGGGCTTGGGCAAGGTTGGTATTGAACGGATGTTGCGCCAATTCCCTCCCGCAGGCGGGGGGGAACAAATTAAACCCAGCCCTCGAGCACCTGATCGGGCGGGCGATGTCCGTCGGCCCAGTAGCGGATGTTGGCGATCACGCGCTCGCCCGCCGCCTCGCGCCCTTCGATGGTCGCGCTGCCGAGGTGGGGCAGGGCGATGACGTTGCGCAGGTCAAACAGGCGCGGATCGACCTTGGGTTCTTGCGCATAAACGTCGAGCCCCGCCCCGGCCAGACGGCCCTGTTCGAGCGCCGCGATCAGCGCGTCCTCGTCGATCAGATCGCCGCGCGCGGTGTTGATGACGAAGGCGTCGGGCTTCATCGACGCGATCCGCGCGGCGTTCAGGACATGGTGCGTTTCCGCGCCCGCGGGGCAATGCAGCGTCAGGATGTCGGCCTCGGCAATCAGCCGCTCGAGGTTTGGCTCATAGCGTACGCCCAGCATGTTTTCATGCGCCGCAGGCAGGCGGTGGCGGTTGTGATAGACCACGTCCATCCCGAAACTGCGCGCGCGGTGCGCCACGGCCTGGCCGATCCGGCCCATCCCAAGGATCGCCAGCCGCCGCCCGCCGATCCGGTGGCCGAGCATCGCCAAGGGTGCCCAGCCGGTCCACTCCCCGTCGCGCACCAGCCGGCTGCCTTCGCCCGCGCGGCGCGGGATCGCCAGGATCAGCATCATGGTGAGATCGGCGGTATCGTCGGTGAATACGCCGGGCGTATTGGTAACTACAATCTTGCGCGCGCGGGCGGCGGCCAGGTCGATATGCTCGGTCCCGGCACCGAAGTTGGCAATCAGTCCCAGCCGTTCACCCGCTTCCGCGATCATCGTCGCGTCGATCCGGTCGGTCACGGTCGGCACCAGCACATCGGCATCGCGCATCGCCGCGACCAGCGCCGCGCGGTTCAATGGCAAGTCGGGCTCGTTGAGCACGACGTCGAACAATTCGCTCATCCGCGCTTCGACCGAGGGCATCAGGTGGCGCGTCACGACGACACGCGGCTGGCCGGCGACGCGGCGGGTGAGGGGGGTATCGGTCACGATGGGCATGGTCGCATCGCTAGGCCGCTGCGGCCTTGCGGGTCAAGTGGCGGACGCGCTAAGAGCGCGCCATGTCATTTCGCACTGCTCTGGCTGTCACACTAATCACCTTGGCCACTCCCGCCCTCGCCGCTGACAAGGGCGAGGTGCCCTATTGGGCCGCGCTGCGCAGCGGCGAGGTCAATATGCGGGTCGGTCCGGGCGAGGACTACAAGATCAGCTGGGTCTATCGCCGCCCGACGCTGCCGCTCAAAGTGCTGCGGCTCAAGGAAAGCTGGCGCCTGGTCCAGGACCATGAAGGCACGCAGGGCTGGATGATGAGCCGCTTCCTCACCCGCGAGCGCGGCGCGGTCGTGATCGGTCACGGTCCCGCCGAGATGCGTCAGAAAGGCGAGGCTGGCGCGCGGCTACAGTGGCAGGTCGACCCCGGGGTGGTCGGCAAGCTGGGCGGTTGCAGCCGCGGCTGGTGCGCGTTCGAAGTGACCGGACGCTTCGGCTTCGTGCCGCAGGACCGGCTGTGGGGCGCGGGCGCGCCGTGAATTACCACGTCGTCCCCCGCTTGACCGGGGACCGTTGGCCTCGTGACGCGACCTTGCACCGCTGAGGCCAGCGGCCCCCGATTTCGCGGGGACGACGGGACTATTTCGCCCGCGGTTTGACCTGCGCCGAGCCTCCCTTGGCGTCGGTTGCGGTAAAGCTGCCGTCGGCCGCCGGCGCGCTTTCGGTGTAGCACTCTTCCGCCGCGCCTTCGGCGATGAAGCAGGTCTTGCCATCCTTCACCGCCCAGGTGCCCTTGCCGACGACCTTGCCGCCGGTGTCGCGGGACACGAACGTGCCATCGGCCATCAAGGTGTCGACGGTTTTGGAGCCATCCGGATTGGTTACGTCATAGCTACCCGGGGTTGCGTTGACGACCGGTGCCGCCGCCACGCTGGCCGCTGCCGCCTCGGTCGCGGTTGGGTCGGTTGCGGCGTCTTCCTTGGTGCCGCACGATGCGAGCAGAGCGACGCTTGCCAGCAATACAAACTTGTTCATTCCGGAACTCCCATATCTAGCAGATAGGGAGGCGTAACACGCAGTCGGGGCGAAGGCGACTCCGCTTTGCGGATGGTCAGACCAGCTCGATCGCCACCGCAGTGGCCTCGCCGCCGCCGATACACAGGCTCGCCACGCCCTTTTTGCCGCCATGACGCTTGAGCGCGGCAACCAGCGTGGTGATGATCCGCGCGCCGCTCGCGCCGATCGGGTGGCCCAGTGCGGTCCCGCCGCCGTGGACGTTGATCTTGTCATGCGGGATGCCGAGATCGTGCATTGCGAACATCGCTACGCAGGCAAAGGCCTCGTTGACTTCGAACAGATCGACATCGCTCACGCTCCACCCGGCTTTGGCCAGCAGCTGGTTGATCGCGCCGACCGGGGCGGTGGTGAAATCCTTGGGCTCCTGCGCATGCGCGGCGACCGCGACGATCCGGGCGACCGGGGTCTGGCCCTTGGCCGCAGCGACGCTCGCGCGGGTCAGGACCAGCGCGGCCGCGCCGTCGGAGATCGAGCTTGAGGTGGCCGCGGTGATCGTGCCGTCCTTGGCGAAAGCGGGGCGCAGGCCCGGGATCTTGTCGGGCTTGCCTTTGCCCGGGCCCTCATCGGTGGTGACTACAGTTTCACCCGCGCGGCTGACGACGGTAACCGGCGCGATCTCGTCCTTGAACGCACCGTCGGCGATTGCGGCATTGGCGCGGCGCAGCGATTCGATTGAATAGGCATCCTGCGCCTCGCGCGTCAGCTGGTACTCGTTGGCGGTATCCTGCGCGAATGTGCCCATTGCCCGCCCGGGTTCGTAAGCGTCCTCCAGCCCGTCGAGGAACATGTGGTCATAGGCGGTGTCATGGCCGATCCGAGCACCCGAGCGGTGCTTCTTGAGCAAATATGGCGCGTTGGTCATGCTTTCCATGCCCCCCGCGACCACCAGATCGATGCTGCCACAGGCCAGCGCCTCGGCCCCCATGATTACGGTCTGCATCCCCGATCCGCAGACTTTGTTGACCGTGGTGGCCTGGACCGACTTGGGCAGCCCGGCCTTGATCGTTGCCTGGCGGGCAGGGGCCTGGCCGAGTCCGGCGGGCAGGACGCAGCCCATATAAACCCGCTCGACATCCGCGCCGTCGACACCCGCGCGCTCGATCGCCGCTTTGATCGCGGTCGCGCCGAGGTCGGTCGCGGAAACATCCGACAGCACACCCTGCATCGCGCCCATTGGCGTGCGGGCATAGGACAGGATGACGATCGGATCGGACGCGGAAAGCTGGGTCATGTTAGGCGCACCTTACGTAGGGGAACTGGCGGTTTCCTTGCGCATAGTGCTGCACTGCAACGAAGGCAATTGCGCATTCGTTCGCAAGGCGGCAAAAGGGTGGCAAATCGAAACGGGAGCGGGATCATGACATCGACCACAGCCGAGCAGATGCAGGCCATTCTCGACCGGCAGCGCGCTGCTTTCACTGCGGCCTTGCCTGAAGCGCTTACGGTCCGGCGTGACCGGATCGACCGCGCGGTGGCGCTGCTGATCGATCACAAGGATGACTTCGCCAAGGCGGTATCCGCCGATTTCGGCCATCGCAGCACCGAACAGACGCTGATGACCGACATCATGCCTTCGGTCGGCGCGCTCAAGCATGCCAGGAAGCACCTCGACAGCTGGTCGCGCAATGAGCGGCGCAAGGCGATGTTTCCGCTTGGTCTGCTGGGTGCCAAGGCCGAAGTGATCTACCAGCCCAAGGGCGTGGTCGGCGTGATCGCGCCGTGGAACTTCCCGGTCGGCATGGTGATGGTGCCGATGGCGGGAATCCTCGCGGCGGGCAACCGCGCGATGATCAAGCCGAGCGAATATACCGAGCGCGTTGCCGAGCTGTTCGCCGAAGTCGTCCCCAAATACTTCGCCGAGGAGGAAATGGCGGTCGTCACCGGCGGGGTCGAGGCGGCGACGGCGTTTTCCAGACTGGCGTTCGATCACATCATCTTCACCGGGGCGACCAGCGTGGGCAAGCACATCATGCGCGCGGCGGCGGAAAACCTCGTACCGGTCACGCTCGAGCTCGGCGGCAAATCGCCGACGATCGTCGGTCGCAGCGCCGACAAGGCCAAGGCGGGCAACCGTATCGCGCTGGGCAAGATGATGAATGCCGGGCAGATCTGCCTAGCGCCCGACTACCTGATGGTCGCCGCCGACCAGGAAAGCGACATGATCGAGAGCGTCAAGGCGGGGGTTTCTGCAATGTATCCCACGCTGCTGGCCAACGATGATTATACCTCGGTGGTCAACGGGCGGAACTTCGAGCGGCTGCAAGGCTACCTCGCCGATGCGAAGGACAAGGGTGCCGAGCTGATCGAGGTCAACCCGGCGGGCGAGGATTTCACCGCGTCCAACGGCAACAAGATGCCGCTGACCATCCTGCGCAATGTCACCGACGACATGAAGGTGATGCAGGATGAGATTTTCGGGCCGATCCTGCCGATCAAGACCTATGGCGCGATCGACGAGGCGATCGATTACGTCAACGCGCACGGCCGGCCGCTGGGGCTCTATTATTTCGGGACCGACAAGGCCGAGGAGCAAAAGGTTCTTTCCCGCACGATCTCGGGCGGGGTTACGGTCAACGACGTGCTGTTCCACAACGCGATGGAGGACCTGCCGTTTGGCGGCGTCGGCCCATCGGGGATGGGCAATTACCACGGGCTCGACGGGTTCAAGACCTTCAGCCACGCCCGCGCGGTCTATCGCCAGGCGGGGATGGACGTCGCCGGGCTCGGCGGGTTCAAGCCGCCCTATGGCAAGTCGACCCAGGCGACTTTGAAACGCGAACTACGCAAGTGAGCCCTATTTGCGGTAACCGATCCGTTTCTCGAATTCCCCCAGCTGAGTTGACCAGAATTCGATGTTGTCGATGAACAGCAGTCGGGACATCCCTCCGTCGTCGAGGTCGAGATCCATTTCGAGGATCGGATCGTTTTCCTTGTCTAGATAACCGCGCGCGAAGCGCTGGGTGCGGTTCCAATTGTTGATGAGCTCGAGGCCCGGATTTTCAAGATCGTAGCCCGAATGGAACTGCACCGTCGCGCAGGCTTTGTGCTGGACGCAGTTGTAGAAGAAGATTTGAAAACTCGTGCCGCCGACGCTGCTGGTGATCATCGGATCGCCGACCGCGTCGGTGCCCAGCTTTGCCGAATAGCCGGCGTCCAGAAGCGCACTGACGACGCTGTTCGGTTCTTGCGCATTCACCATTTGCGCTTGCGCCGGCATGGCCCAGGCGCTGGCGAGCACGGCGATGGCAAGGCAGTGGAATTTCATCCCCGATCCCCCTCTTTAGCCGGGCGATAGTGTTGCACGAGCCAAGAGCTGTCAATCGACCCGGGCGCGCGCCTCTCCCCTTGCACGCTGCGATGCAGCGGACTAGGGCGCGAGACACCGCTTACAATGCCGAGTCAGCATCTTGGTCGACCTGTCGCAATATCTGCCGATCCTGATCTTCCTTGGCATCGCGCTAGGGCTGTCATCGGCTTTCGTGTTCCTGCCGATGGGGGTGGCCCGGCTGACCGGCACGCATAATCCCACCGCCGAAAAGCTCAGCGAATATGAATGCGGCTTCCCCGCCTTCGAAGACTCGCGCAGCCAGTTCGACGTGCGGTTTTATCTCGTCGCGATCCTGTTCATCATCTTCGATCTCGAAGCCGCCTTCCTGTTCCCCTGGGCGGTCAGCCTCGACGTGACCGGATGGCCGGGCTGGATCACCATGATGGTGTTCCTGTTCGAGCTGCTGATCGGGCTGATTTATGCGTGGAAAAAGGGAGCGCTCGATTGGGAGTAGAAACTTCGCCCGCTTTGGCCCCGGCGCTGGTTAATGCCGATGGCACTGCGCTTAGGGCCCCCGACGCCGCGTTTTTCAGCGATCTCAACAGCCAGGTTCAGGACAAGGGCTTTCTCGTCGCCAGCACCGAGGACCTGTTCCAATGGGCCCGCACCGGCAGCCTGTGGTGGATGACCTTCGGCCTCGCCTGCTGCGCGGTCGAGATGATCCACGTCAACATGCCGCGCTACGATATGGAGCGCTTCGGCGTCGCCCCGCGCGCCTCTCCGCGCCAGAGCGACGTGATGATCGTCGCAGGCACGCTATGCAACAAGATGGCCCCGGCGCTGCGCAAGGTTTACGACCAGATGTCGGACCCGAAATACGTGATCTCGATGGGATCCTGCGCCAACGGCGGCGGTTATTATCATTACTCCTATAGCGTCGTGCGCGGGTGCGACCGGATCGTGCCGGTGGACATCTATGTGCCGGGTTGCCCGCCGACCGCAGAGGCGCTGCTCTATGGGGTGATGCAGTTGCAACGGAAGATCAGGCGCGTCGGGACGTTGGAGCGGTGAGAGCAACGCAGCACTCAGTCCTCCCCGGAACGGGGAGGTGGCAGTCCGCTGGACTGACGGAGGGGTCCCACCTCTCCACACACGCATCTTTGGAGGAGAGGTGGGACCCCTCCGCCCCTTCGGGGCACCTCCCCGTCCCGGGGAGGATTTGATGACCGTCCTCCACTCCGCCCCCAAATTCACCTCCAGCGAGGGCGTGCTCACCGCGCTGACGTCCGCGCTGGGCGATCAACTCCTCGCCTCGCGCGAAGAGTACGGCGAGGTCATCCTCACCGTCGCACGCGCCAGCATCGAGGCCACATTGCGCACCCTGCGCGACGATCACGACTACCAGCAGTTGATGGAAATCGCGGGGGTTGACTTCCCCGACCGGGCCGAGCGGTTCGAGGTGGTCTATTGTCTGCTCAGTCTGACCAGAAACCACCGCATCATCGTCAAGGTCAATGCCGCCGAAAATACCCCGGTCCCCACCGTCACCACGCTGTGGCCGGTTGCGGGCTGGCTCGAGCGCGAAGTGTTCGACATGTACGGGGTGATCTTTGCCGGCAACCCCGATTTGCGCCGCATCCTCACCGATTACGGCTTCGAAGGGCATCCGCAGCGCAAGGACTTCCCGCTGACCGGCTACACCGAGCTGCGCTATTCCGAGGAGGCCCAGCGGGTGGTCTATGAGCCGGTCGAGCTGGCGCAGGATTTGCGGACGTTCGATTTCATGAGCCCGTGGGAAGGCGCCGATTACGTGCTGCCGGGCGACGAGAAGGCCGCGACTTCGCCGGTTGCCGAACCCAAGACCACCGAAACCAAGGCGCAGACCGGCGGGGGCGAGAAGGCCAACGACGTCGCGGCGAAGCGCGTGGCAACGCCTCCTGCGCAGAAACGCACGAGCAAGGCCGAGCCCAAGGCTCCCGATCCGACCGAGAGCCGTCCCGCGCGCAAGCCGCGCGCGAAGGCTCCTGCGAAGCCAAAGGGAGACACGGCATGATTTTCACGCCCTCTTTTCCCTTATTTCGTCATCCTGAACTTGTTTCAGGACCCATCGCGCCTGCGGAGACGACCGGATGTGGGGAGAAATGGGCCCTGAAACGAGTTCAGGGTGACGGTTGTGGTAGTGTGGTTATGGGAGGCCAGCCATGACTGTCCAGCTCGACCAGGCCCCGACCACCGGCGACGAGGTCATCACCAACTACACGATCAACTTCGGCCCGCAGCACCCGGCGGCGCATGGGGTGCTGCGGATGGTGATGGAACTCGACGGCGAGATTATCGAGCGGATCGACTGCCACGTCGGGCTGCTCCATCGCGGCACCGAAAAGCTGATCGAGCACAAGACCTATTTGCAGGCGCTGCCCTATTTCGACCGGCTCGATTACTGCTCGCCGCTGGCGATGGAGCACAGCTACGTGCTGGCGATCGAGAAGCTGCTCAACCTCGAAGTGCCGATCCGCGGGCAATATCTGCGCGTGCTGTTCGCCGAGCTGACCCGCATTTGCAACCACATGCTCAACCTTGGCAGCCACGTGATGGACGTCGGCGCGATGACGCCCAATCTGTGGATGTTCGAAGTGCGCGAGGACTGCCTCAACTTCTTCGAGCGCGCAAGCGGGGCACGGATGCACGCCGCCTGGTTCCGCCCCGGTGGGGTCCATCAGGACGTGCCCGAAAAGCTGCTGGTCGACATCGGCCAGTGGCTCGACACCCGCCTGCCGCGCCTGTTCGAGGACGCGATGAGCCTCGTCGTCGACAACCGCATCTTCAAGCAGCGCAATGTCGATATCGCCACGGTGAGCAAGGACGACGCGGTGCGCTGGGGCTTTTCCGGCCCGATGATCCGCGGCAGCGGCGTGGCGTGGGATCTGCGCAAGAGCCAGCCCTACGACGTCTACGACCGGATGGACTTCGAAATCCCCGTCGGCACGCGCGGCGATTGCTACGACCGGTTCATGGTCCGGGTCGAGGAAGTGCGCCTGTCGGCCAAGATCATGAAGCAGTGCCTTGCCGAGATGCCCTCCGGCCCGGTCGCCTCGGGCGACCGCAAGGTGGTCCCGCCGGGGCGCGCCGAGATGAAGCAGTCGATGGAAGCGCTGATCCACCACTTCAAACTCTACACCGAAGGCTTCCACGTTCCGGCCGGCGAAGTCTATGTCGCCACCGAAAGCCCCAAGGGCGAGTTCGGGGTCTATCTGGTCAGCGACGGCAGCAACAAGCCCTACCGCTGCAAGATCCGCCCGACCGCGTTCAGCCACCTCCAGGCGATGGACTTCATGAGCGTGGGCCACATGCTGCCGGACGTCACCGCGATTATCGGCGCGATTGATGTCGTGTTTGGGGAGTGCGATCGGTGATTGAACGCCGTGACCTGTTGCGGGGCGTTGCGGTCGGAGCCGTGTTGGCGTCGGCACAGGTTGTGTCGGCCTGTAGCTACGCAGAATACGAAGACGACGATTGGGGCAACAAGCTGATCAGCTATTTTCGGACGGGTGAAGTTACCCGGCTGGACAAGCTCTTTCATGATTTTAGCACGCTAGTAGCTTTTGACACTACGTTTGGTGTCGCACCAAAAATGCTGTTTGAGGGGCACGACAAGGTGCGGGAGGCGCTGATAGATTTCCGCGAAACGATGACCCGGAAGGGTTGGGTCGAACCTCGGAAGCTGATCGACGCAAAAATCGTTGGAAGTCGACAGCAAGGTCGAATGAGCCGGATCGAGTTGCTTTTTGCTGAAGGTGTGATGAGCGAAACGAGCTGCGGCCCTGATCGGTCGGAACGGCGGGCTCACCTGTATTACCAGGCTGGGGTCTACGAGACCGGCGAAGATTGGGTGAAGTGGGGAATCGAGCGGTTAGCCCTCATGCCTCCGCTTGAGTTGGAAAAATTCAATGGCTGACCGTCATCCCGAACCCGACAGACCCGAACTGCGCGCGCGGTGGGGGGGCTTTGCTTGGTCGCAGGCCAACGCCGCCGAGGTCCCGACGATCATCGCCCGCTATCCGCCGGGGCGGCAGCGTTCGGCAGTGATGCCGCTGCTCGATCTCGCCCAGCGGCAGGTTGGGGCGGAGACCAATACGCAGGGCTGGCTGCCGCTGCCGGTGATCGAATTCGTGGCGCGGCAGCTCGACATGCCCGCGATCCGCGTGCTCGAAGTCGCCAGCTTCTACATGATGTACAATCTGGTCCCGGTCGGCAAATTCCACGTCCAGGTCTGCGGGACGACGCCCTGCATGCTGCGCGGCAGCGACGAGATCATGGCCGCCTGCACGGCGCGCGGGATGGCCAAGGGCCACACCAGCGACGACGGGCTGTGGACGCTGAGCGAAGTCGAATGCATGGGCAATTGCGCCAGCGCGCCGATGGTCCAGATCAACGACGACAATTACGAAGACCTGACCCCGGCGGACATGGACCGCATCCTCGATGTGCTGGCGGCGGGCAAGCAGCCCAAGACCGGGACGCAAATCAAGGGGCGCCACACGGTGGAGCCGCTCGGCGGGCCGACGACGCTCAAGGCGATGGTTAAGGCCAACCACGACTACCGGGGGGAGTGGTGATGTTCGGAAAATTGGCGGTAAGCAGCATGCTCCGCGAGTTCCCAGCTGGCTATATTTTTAAGCCTTTCGGTGAACTCGGAAAGTCTTACATAGTCTCTCGCTCCTCTTCCAGAGGCATTGTGACGGGGTCAAAAATATTTGGCCACACTGTATTTCCGATAATCGCGGCGATAGTTGCTGCGTATTTTTATTATAAGGCTACTCACTTCTTTCTCCCGGTAATAATTACGATCGGGCTGGGATTGATTTGGATGGCCGCCTTTTACCTCTGGGGTAAGTTGGCAACGCGAGGCTTGGTAGAAAATCCTCGTTATGACGACGGAGGTGACAATGCTGGCCGATAAAGACCGCATCTTTACCAACCTTTACGGTTACCAGCCGTGGGGGCTAAAGGCTGCGCAGGCGCGGGGGGATTGGGATGATACCAAGGCGCTGATGGCGCGCGGGCAGGACGCGATTATCGACGAGATCAAAGCGTCGGGCCTGCGCGGGCGCGGCGGGGCGGGGTTTCCGACCGGGCTCAAATGGTCGTTCATGCCCAAGGAAAGCAAGGACGGCCGCCCCAGCTTCCTCGTCATCAACGCCGACGAATCCGAGCCGGGCAGTTGCAAGGACCGCGAGATCATCCGCCACGATCCGCACAAGCTGATCGAAGGCGCGCTGGTGGCGGGCTACGCGATGCGCGCGCGCGCCGCCTATATCTACATCCGCGGCGAATATATCCGCGAGGCCGAGGTGCTGTTTGCCGCCGTGCAGGAGGCCTATGACGCCGGACTGATCGGCAAGAACGCCTGCCAATCGGGCTACGATTTCGACGTTTTCGTCCATCGCGGCGCGGGGGCCTATATCTGCGGCGAAGAGACCGCGATGATCGAAAGCCTCGAGGGCAAGAAGGGCCAGCCGCGCCTCAAACCACCATTCCCGGCGGGCGCGGGGCTCTATGGTTGTCCGACCACGGTCAACAATGTCGAGAGCATCGCGGTCGCGCCGACGATCCTGCGGCGCGGGGCCTCGTGGTTTTGCGGGATCGGCCGCAAGGGCAACGAAGGCACCAAGCTGTTCCAGATCTCGGGCCACGTCGAGAAACCCTGCGTGGTCGAGGAAGCGATGGGCATCCCCTTCCGCGAGCTGATCGACAAGCACTGCGGCGGGATTCGCGGCGGGTGGGACAATCTGCTCGCGGTGATCCCGGGCGGATCGTCGGTGCCGCTGGTCCCGGCCGCGCAATGCATGGAAATGCCGATGGATTTCGACGGCTGCAAGGAGGCCGGATCGGGGCTCGGCACCGCCGCGATCATCGTCATGGACAAGTCGACCGACATCGTCCGCGCAATCAGCCGCCTCAGCTATTTCTACAAGCACGAGAGCTGCGGCCAATGCACCCCCTGCCGCGAAGGCACCGGGTGGATGTGGCGGATGATGGAACGCCTGCGCACCGGCGATGCCGCGCTCGAAGAAATCGACATGCTCCAGCAGGTTACCAAACAGGTAGAAGGCCACACGATCTGCGCGCTGGGCGATGCCGCAGCCTGGCCGATCCAGGGGCTGATCAAGCATTTTAGGCCTGAGCTCGAGCGGCGGATCGCGGAGAATGTGCGGGAGGCGGCGGAATGAGTAGGCTATTGAAATATATTGTAAAAATCTGGAATACCTATTTCGGATGGCTCGCATCGCCGCGACTTGAGGGGGCAGCCCACCTCGCTACCACATTTGCTGTGATTGTAGGTGTTTGGGCGATTACTTCGCAGGCCACCCAGTTTTCGGAACAGGTATCCATTCAACGCGAACTGGCGATTAGCGATCGCTGGCAGGATCACATTCGGATGTCGATCCAGTACCCTGAGTTCTCGACCTCAAAGGTCGATATGTCGAAGCTGAGCGAAAACAATCATGAGAAATACGTTTGGTTTGCTGAAGATATGATTTTCGCAAGCGAGCGAATTCTGCAATACGCGCCTGATGATCCTCAGTGGATAAACACTATTAAGTACGAAATGCGCGTAAAACGCCCCTACATTATTAGCGATGATTTTCTCGGATGTCCTCGCAACGGAACGCTAAACATCAATAACTGCTCTAAAACAAAGCGAGGCGATTTCTCATCTAGTTATTGTACGTATGTTCCGGAACTAAGAAGGATCATTATTGGAGCTTTTCGTGAAGACCTATTTGCTTCGTCGCGCTTGAAGTTGGCGGAAGCTCGCTGTCACTGGGATGTTCTTATTCAGACTGTAGGGGTGCAGCCTGATGCCTAAAGTCACCGTCGACGGCATCGAACTCGAAGTCCCGCAGGGAGCGACCGTGCTGCAGGCTTGCGAGCTGGCGGGGAAGGAAATCCCGCGGTTTTGCTATCACGAGCGGCTGAGCATCGCGGGTAATTGCCGGATGTGTCTGGTCGAGGTCGCGCCGGGGCCGCCCAAGCCGCAGGCCTCTTGCGCGCTGCCTGCCGCGGAGGGGCAGGTGATCAAAACCGACTCGCCGATGGTCAAAACCGCCAGAGAAGGGGTGATGGAATTCCTGCTGATCAACCACCCGCTCGATTGCCCGATCTGCGACCAGGGCGGCGAGTGCGATCTGCAGGATCAGTCCATCGCCTATGGCCGCGGCGCGTCGCGCTATGACGAGAACAAGCGCGCGGTGACCGAGAAATACATGGGCCCGCTGATCAAGACGGTGATGACCCGCTGCATCCATTGCACCCGCTGCATCCGCTTCTCCGAGGAGATCGCCGGGGTGGACGAAATCGGCGCGCTCTATCGCGGCGAGGACATGCAGATCACCACCTATCTCGAACACGCTGCCAAGCACGAGCTTTCGGCCAATGTGATCGATCTGTGCCCGGTCGGCGCGCTCACCTCCAAGCCCTATGCCTTCGAAGCGCGGCCGTGGGAACTCAAGAAAACGCTGAGCATCGACGTGTCCGACGCGGTCGGGGCGAACATCCGGATCGACAGCCGCGGCCGCGAAGTGCTGCGCGCACTGCCGCGCACCAACGACGACGTCAACGAGGAGTGGCTGAGCGACAAGGGCCGCTATCAGGTCGAGGGGCTGACGCGGCGGCGGCTCGACCGGCCGTGGCTGCGCAAAAGCGGCAAGCTGGTCGCGGTCAGTTGGGACGAGGCGTTTGCCGCCATCGCCAGAGTCAAGCCGGGGAGCAGCGTCGCCGCGATTGCCGGCGATCTGGTCGATTGCGAGACGATGTTTGCCGCCAAGGCGCTGGTCAGCGCGCTGGGTTCCACGCTGCTCGAAGGCCGCCAGACCGGACTCGATTACGATTGCTCGAATCTCGCGGCGGTGAACTTCAATTCGACGCTGGCGGGGATCGAAACCGCCGACGCGATCCTGATCGTGTGCAGCCACATCCGCTGGGAAGCACCGCTGGTCAATGTCCGGCTGCGCAAGGCGGTCAAGCGCGGAGCCAAGGTGTTCGTGGTCGGACCCGAGTGGGAAACCACCTTCAAGGCTGAGTTTATCGGCAACGATGTCGGCTTGTTGGACAACCTTCCGCCGCGCGTGACCGACGCGTTTACCGCTGCGCAGCGTCCTGCGGTCATTGTCGGCGGCGCAGGTCTCGCCAAGGGCGCGCTAGCTGCCGCCCAGCGCCTTTGTGGACCGCTTGGTTTCGTTAAAGAAAACTGGAACGGTTTCAACGTCTTGCACATGGCGGCGAGTCGGATGGGCGGGCTGATGCTCGGCTATGCGCAGCCGGGCGGGATTGGCGATTTGGCAATGGCCAAGCCGAAGCTGCTGCTCTTGGTCGGCGCGGACGAGGTCGATTATTCCAAGTTCGCGGACAGCACGATCGTCTACGTCGGCCACCACGGCGACAAGGGTGCGCACGCGGCGGATATCGTATTGCCGTCAGCCGCTTACACCGAGAAGCCGGGAACCTATGTGAACACCGAAGGCCGGGTGCAATTCGCCGAAAAGGCAGTGTTCGCCCCGGGCGATGCGCGCGAGGACTGGACGATTTTGCGGGCGCTCGCCGATGCGCTCGGCGTGTCGGTCGGGTTCGACAGCTTCGATGAATTGCGTGGTGCGATGGTCAAGGCGGTTCCGGCGCTGGGTGTTGAAGGGCTGGCCAATTATGGTGCGCTACCGAAGCCAGGAAAATCAAAAGCTTCCGGGGTGATCGAGAGCTATCCGATCACGGACTTCTACCTCACCAACCCGATCGCCCGCGCCAGCACGACGATGCAGCGCTGCTCGGCCGAACTGCTCCACGGCGAAGACTTCGCGGAGGCGGCGGAATGAGGCTGACCGTGCCATTCCTCCCCGGGACGGGGAGGGGGACCGCCGGAACGGTGGTGGAGGGGGCTTGCCCCGCAACGCAACCTTGCGACCGGAGGATAGCCCCCTCCGTCAGCCCTGCGGGCTGCCACCTCCCCACGAGTGGGGAGGAACTGCGGTGACGTCATACTTCCAAACTCTCGGCCTGACCCACGACTGGGCCTGGGGCCTCGCCACCATCGCGGGCATCCTGCTGATCGCGCTGCCGCTGATGCTCGGGGTGGCGATGATCATATATGCGGATCGCAAGATCTGGGCGGCGATGGCGCTGCGGCGGGGGCCGAATGTGGTCGGGCCGTGGGGGCTGCTCCAGTCGTTCGCCGACGGGCTCAAGGTGTTCCTGCAGGAAACCATCATTCCGAGCGCGGCGAACAAGGGGCTGTTCCTGATCGCGCCGATCATCACTTTCACCGTCGCGCTGATGGCATGGGCGGTGATCCCGTTCAATTCGGGCGCGGTGCTGGCGGATATCAATGTCGGGCTGCTCTATGTCCTCGCGATCAGTTCGCTGGGGGTTTACGGTGTGGTTATCGCGGGCTGGGCGTCTAACTCGAAATACCCGTTTTTCAGTGCGATGCGTGCCGCAGCTCAGATGATTTCCTACGAAGTCTCGATCGGCTTCATCCTGATTTGCGTGGTGCTGTGGGCCGGATCGTTCAATTTGGGCGCGATTGTCGAGGCGCAGAAATCGCATGTCTGGATCATCAACGGCTTCGTCGCCAATCCG
>JANOOJ010000109.1:0-10517 GCA_031421295.1 Novosphingobium sp. | reverse complement strand
CGCAGCGGGGCCAGTCCGGTTGCGCTGCGGCGCGGCAATCTTTCGGCGGGGGTGAATGTGGGTGTGCCGATTGCCAGCCGGCGCGGGAACTCGCTCGCCGCGCTGGGCGATCTCAACCTCAATTTCAGCGCGGGCGTCGATCGTCTGTCGGACTTCGGCACGCTGACCGACTGGAGCGCGGGGGTGACCTGGTCGCCGACCGAGCAGCTCGGGTTCCAGGCAAGCTATCTCGTCAACGAGGCGGCTCCGTCGCTGGCCGATCTCGGCAACCCGCAGGTCCAGACCTTCAATGTGCCGGTCTACGATTTTACCCGCGGCGAAACCTCGCTGGTGACGATTACCGGCGGCGGCAATCCCGCGTTGCTGCGCGAGAAGCAGCGTGACCTCAAATTCGGGGTCACATGGCAGCTCCCATTCTTGAGCAATTCGAACGTCCTTGCCGAGTATTTTGACAATCGTTCGAGGGATGTCACGGCGTCGTTCCCGATCCTGACGCCCGCTATCGAAGCCGCCTTTCCGGGCCGCGTGACGCGCGACGCGAGTGGGCGACTGGTGGCGATCGACCGGCGACCGGTGACCTTCGCCGAAACCTCGGGTTCGCGGCTGCGCTATGGGTTCAACCTCTCCGGCGCGATTGGCAAGGCACCCCCGAGCGGTGGGGGAATGTTAGGCGGAGCCGATCGCGGGCGGGGCGGCGGACGCGGTCCGGGTCCCGGCGGCGGCGGCGGTGGCGGGATGCGCGGTGGCGGCATGGCGGCGATGTTCGGCGGCGGCGGACAGGGACGCTGGAACGTCTCGCTCTATCACACGCTGCGCTTTGCCGAGCAGGTGGTGATTGCCTCCGGCGGGCCGGTGCTCGATTTGCTCAATGGCGATGCCTTGACCGGCGGCGGGGTGGCGAAGCACACGCTCGAGCTGGAAGGCGGGGCGTTCCACAAGGGCATCGGGCTGCGGGTCGCGGGACGCTATACTGCGCCCACCACGGTTCGTTCGACCGGGCTTCCGGGCGCGTCCGATCTGCGCTTCGACGGGCTCGCCGGGATCGATCTGCGGTTGTTCGCCGATCTCGGCCAGAAAAAGGCGCTGACGGATTTCTCGCCGTTCTTCAAGGGCGCGCGCCTGTCGCTCAGGGTCGATAATATCTTCGATGCGCGGCAGCGCGTGACCGATGGCAGCGGGTTAGTCCCGCTCAGCTACCAGCCCGACTACCTCGACCCGCGCGGCCGCTTCGTCCAGATCGAATTCCGCAAAATGTTCTGACCGATCAGTGCAGTGCGCGCTGCGGGAACATCCAGCGCTGCGACAGGCGCGGCGCAAACGGGTGCCAGTCACCTTCGGCCTGGCTGAGCCGGTCGGCCAATGCGACCATCACGCTGGGGTTGACGCCGAGCCCGATGTGGCTGGCGCGCACTTCGATATTCTCGGTCTGCCCGCCCGGCTGTTGCACCGATCCGCGCCAATGGACGATCCCGTCGCTGCGGGTGAGGATCGAGGTGGTCGGCACGGGGGGTGCCTCGTGGAGGCGGCGGAATTTGCCCTCGCGCAGCGGCTCGGGCTCCTGTCCGTTGAGATATTCGAACAGGTTCCTGGCATTGGTGTGATTGCGGTTGTCCGAGATCGGGCTGCCCAGTGTGATCACCTGGCGCACCGCTTCGGGGTGCATCTTGGCCAGTTCGCGCGCGAAAACGCCGCCCAGGCTCCATCCGACGATCGACACCTTACGCCCACTTTGGCGGTGCAGCCGCAGCAGCAGCTCGGTCATCTCGCGGACCCGCGCATTATCGACATGAACATTGCGGCCAAGCTCCCAGCCATGCGCTTCGTAGCCGAGCCTCGTGAGCAAGCGGCGAAGCGGCGCGGTCGAATTATCCGAGGCGAGGAATCCCGGCAGCACCAGCACCGGATGGCCATCGCCGCGCGGCAGCGATCCGGCGAGCAGCGGGAAGGTGGCGTAAAAGCTGGCGAGTTCGACCAAAGCGCGGGTCTCGGCCAGCAGCATAAGGCGGCTGGGAGCCTGCGCACGCGAGCGCGCACGCGGTGAAGCGTAAGTGGCAGTTGCCATTATCGGGCGACCTTTTTCGATTTTTTGGCCGGCCTGGAAGCCGGAGAGGACTTCACGGCAGGCTTTCTTGCCGCCGCAGATTTCGTCTTCGCCACGGGGGCGGACTTGGTATCGGAACGGTCCGCCGCCGGTTTGGGTTCCGGAATTTTTTGTGCAGCTGCGAGAAGCTCGTTGAAGCTCTCCTCGATACAGCTCGCGTAAAACTCCGGATCGGCCATGATCTTGCGGCAGGCGGTGAAGGTGATAGTTGCCTCCTTCACATAGCTCTGGACCACGTGGCCGATGCCCATCCCGTCGGTCAGGCACACCAGCCCCATCATGCTTTCCAGCCGTGCGCCGGCCGAATAGATCGGCACCGGCGGGCCGGGGACATTGGTCACAACGGTGGTGAACGGCGGGGCCATGCGGTTGGCCAGCCCCAGCCTGGTATAGAGCTGCGCGCCCAGCGCCATGAACAACGCGGGGCTGACCTTGCTCATCTCCGTCATGTTGCGCGCGCCGATCGCCTCGGTCATCGCCTTGCTGTTGACGGTTTGCGAATGGACATAGACCAGCCGCTCGACCGGATCCTCGATATGCGTGCCCAGCGGCGCAATCATCGCCGCCACCTGATTACCCATATCGCCCTTTTCGTCGCCCGAGCGGACCGAGATCGGGGCCATCGCGGTCAAGGTCTTGTCGGGCAGATCGTCATGCGCGAGCAGATATTTGCGCAGCGCCCCGCCGACGATGGCGAGGAACACGTCGTTGACCTTGCAGCCCGGATCGAGCGCGCGGATCGCCTTGATGTGGGCCAGCGGCACGCTGCGGCCCTCGACCACGCGCCCCGCCGAAATGACCGTGTTGAATCGCGTGCGGGGGGCGAGCATCTCGCCCGATAAATTGAGTTCCTTGGACGCAATCCCGCGCACCGCCCGGGCCAGCCCCGGCACCGCGCGCGCGGCGACGTTGAGCTGCTTGGCCGGGTTGGTCACCGCGTTGAACCAGCTGCGCGTCAGCAGCGAAAGGGGGGTGGGGACCTCCTCGGGCTGCCACACGTCGGTTTTGGCCGGGGGCGGCGAGACTTCGACCGAATGCAGCGCTTCGAGCAGATCGATCCCCGACACGCCGTCGATCGCCGAATGGTGGACCTTGGTGACCATCGCATAGCTGCCCGGGGCAATGCCGGGGATATTGTCCAGCCCCTCGATCACGGTGAATTCCCACGGCGGGCGGGTGAGGTCGAGCGGGCGCGCGAAAATCCGCGCGGCCTGGATACACAGCTGGCGCCAATCGCCCGGCTTGGGCAGCGCGAGGTGGCGGACGTGGTACTCCAGATCGAATTCGGGGTCCTCGATCCAATAGGGATAATCGAGATCGAACGGCACCCGCACCATCCGTTGGCGCACCGTCTTGGACATCTGCAAGCGGCTTTCAAAGAACCGCAAGATATCCTTGAAGCGGACGAACCCGCCGGGCGCAGTCTCCGGATTGTAGATCAGGATTGAGCCGATATGCATCGGCGAATTGCGCGTCTCCATCGCCACGAACGAGGCATCCATCCCCTGGAGCTGCCGCATAGTCTTGCTCTCCCGCTGTGTTGGCCGACTGAGCCGTTCTGGGGCGAGGCTAACACACCGCATCCTAGCGTCAACAATCGCTCTTGACATTGTACATAACATTGTACATATATCGCGGATGCTTATAGAAACATTCTCCAACGCCCGCAACAATCTGAAGGCCGTCATGGACCGCGTGGTGGCCGATCGCGCGCCGGTCAAGATCACCCGCCAGAAAGCCGAAGGCGTGGTGATGATCTCCGAAAGCGACTGGGAGTCAATCGAAGAGACGCTCTATCTGCTGTCTTCGCCCAGGAACGCTGCCCGGCTAGCCGAATCGATTGCCGAACTCGATGCGGGTCGGGGCCAGGTTCGCGAACTGATCGAACCTTGATCATCGTCTTTTCCACGCGCGCGTGGGACGAATACCTAGAGTATCAGACAGACGATCCGCGCCTGCTCGATCGACTGAACGGCCTCATCCGCGAATGCCAGCGCCAACCGTTTCGTGGCATCGGCAAACCGGAGCCGCTCAAGGACAATATGCGCGGATGGTGGTCGCGGCGGATCGACCGCGAACACCGGCTGGTCTACCGGGTGCGCGGCAGCGGCGACGACCAGGCGCTGGAAATTGCCCAGTGCCGCTACCACTATTGAGCTGACCATGTCCCGCGCTGACCGCCCCGACCTGCCCAATGGTTCCGACCGCTTCAATGAGGACAAGGCAACCTATTCGCTGCGCGGCTCGGACCAGCCCGATCTGGCGGCGGGCGAGGCGGCGATCCGCGAGGTAGTGCGCACGCTGAAGCCCAAGCCCGGAGTCTACCGGATGCTCGATGCGCGCGGCGACGTGCTCTATGTCGGCAAGGCGCGCGCGCTCAAAAATCGCGTGGCGAACTATACTCAGGTCGAACGCCTGCCGCTGCGGCTCAAGCGGATGGTCAGCCAGACCCGCGGCATGACCATCGTCACCACCAATTCGGAGGCCGAGGCGCTGCTGCTCGAAGCCCAGCTGATCAAGCGCTATCGCCCGCCCTACAATGTGCTGCTGCGCGACGACAAAAGCTTCCCTTTCATCCTGCTGCGCGCCGATCACGCCTTTCCGCGGATCACCAAGCATCGCGGCGCACGGCGGGCCAAGGGCAATTACTACGGCCCGTTTGCCTCCGCCGGATCGGTCAATACCACGATTAATGCGTTGCAGAAGCTGTTCCTGCTAAGATCTTGCAGCGACAGCTTTTTCAGTCGCCGCGACCGGCCCTGCCTGCTCTACCAGATCAAGCGCTGCTCGGCGCCGTGTGTGGGCCGGATCGACGAGGCGGCCTATGCCGAGCTGGTCGGTGAGGCGAAGGATTTCCTCGGCGGCAAGAGCGGCGCGGTGCAGGCCAAAATCCGCGAGCAGATGGATGCTGCCGCGGCCGGGCTCGACTTCGAGACCGCCGCGATGCTGCGCGACCGGCTGCGCGCGGCGACCTTCATCCAGGGCAGCCAGGCGATCAACGCCGAGGGGGTGGGCAATGCCGACATCTTTGCGATTGCCCAACAGGGCGGGCAGTTCGGCATCCAGGCCTTCTTCATTCGCGGTGGGCAGAACTGGGGCCACCGCGCCTTTTTCCCCACGCATACCGAGGGGCTCGACGAGGACGAGGTGCTCACCGCCTTCCTCGCGCAGTTCTATGAGGAGGTCCCGCCGCCGCGCTGCATCCTGGTCGATCGCGTGCTGCGCGAAGCCGGATTGCTGGCCGAGGCTTTTGCGGGTCCGGCGGGGGGCAAGGTCGAGGTGTCGATGCCGCAGCGCGGCGACCGGCGGCGGCTAGTGGCGCAGGCGAGCCGCAACGCGGTCGAGGCGCTCGAGCGGCGGCTGGCCGAAAGCGGCACCAAGGCGCGGACCTGGCGCGAGATGGCCGAATTTCTTGAACTGCCCGAAGAGCCGCAGCGGGTCGAGGTTTACGACAACAGCCATATCTCGGGCACCGGCGCGTTGGGGGCAATGGTGGTCGCCGGGCCGGAGGGGTTCCTCAAGGGCCAGTACCGCAAATGGAACATCAAGACCGCGCAGACCGACGACGATTTCGGGATGATGCGCGAGGTCATGGCGCGGCGGTTCGGGCGGGCGATGGCCGAGGACCCCGGACGCGAGGAGGGAATGTGGCCCGATCTCGTGCTGATCGACGGCGGCAAGGGGCAGATGTCGTCGGTCAAGGCGGTGATCGACGAACTCGGGATCGAGGATCTGCCGCTGATCGCCATCGCCAAGGGTCCCGGTCACGGCAGGGAAGGCCGCGAGGTGTTCCACTTCCCCGACGGGCGCGAAAAGATGCTGCCGGTGAACTCGCCGGTGCTGTTCCACCTCCAGCGCCTCCGCGACGAAGTCCACCGCTTCGCCATCGGCGCCCACCGCGACAAGCGCAGCCGCGCGATCACCGCGTCACCGCTCGATGAAATCCCCGGCATCGGCCCGGCCAGGAAACGGGCCTTGCTGCTGCATTTCGGCACGGCGGGAAGAGTGCGCGCGGCCTCGCTGGAGGATTTGCAGAGGTCGCCGGGGGTGAGCGCGGCGGTGGCGCAGACAGTGTATGATTTTTACCATCCGGGTGGGTGAGAACAGTGTCCGCACATAAGTAATGAGCCGCAGAAGCAGAATGGTGACTTGACGGACCATCCATTCGAGACAATTGTGGAGCCTACAGGCAAGGAGAGCAACATGAGGCTTCGTGTACTTGTTCAGACTTGCGCTTGGACATGTGTCTTTATGGCCGCTGCGCCAGTCCAAGCCCGGTTTCTTCAGGTCGATCCGGTCGGATACAAGGATCAGGTGAACCTCTACGCATATGTCGGAAACGATCCGCTAAACGGCACCGACCCTTCCGGAGAAGAGTGCATAAACGCCGCCAACGGCACCACAACCTGTATCGCAACCAACTACAATGTGTCGTTTCCCACCCCGCAGGGGTTTCAAAATACAGTCCCGAGCAGAGATGACTATCATCAATATCGCACTGACAAGGTTTCTCCGATAGGTGCCGCAGAAACGAGAGCATGGGTAAGGGACAATCCGACACCGGGATTTCCGTCGCCTGCGACTCCGGGGGGCACCTTGAACGATGCAACGCCTCGCGTAGCAACTCTGGCGGTCGACAGTCCCGTTATGTCGTTCACCACCACAAATTCGGTTTCAGGCAACCCAGTTGTAGTGAACGCAACATTGCCGGGACATCCGCTCGGAAATGGAGTCGTCGTACGCGATGTAACGCCCGGACCAAACGGCACCTCTGTGATTCGCAATTACGGCGAAGGAAATGGGGCAGCTCAGGCTCCAGGCTCTCCTGTGGCTGGAGCGATCAACGGTACCTGGGCGTGGCCGGGAATGGCGCCTCCGCCTGGACCGCAGCCCCCCCAACCTCGGGACAGCTGCCAAGCCAATCCAGGCAGATGCTAGCTGTCCAATGAGTAGTTTTCTCGGAAAGAAACGAAGCCCGCTCATGGGTTTTTTGATCGCGCCGCTTGCACCGCTACTGGCGCTAATCGCCCTTGCCGTCGCGACCAGTGGCCAAATGCCTGAGATATTCGGTGGAGCCGTACTGACACTTCCGGTTTCTTATTTGACCTCGCTAGTGATTGGCGGACCTCTGATATACCTTCTGAGAGTATGGAAAAAATGCGGGATTTGGCACTATATAGTCTCTGGTTTGATTGCTTCTGCGATGCCAATTTTCGTGACAATACTATATCCTATAGCGATTATGAACAAACCTTCGCCGCCAGATTTTTCTAACTGGGTGCCCGCTCATACGACAATTGCGCTGATGATGGCATTGAGTGGCGCGCTCGTTGCAGCGACGTTCTGGATTGTCACCCGACCCGATAAAATCACCCCCAGCTAGCCAATTGGCTCACATAATTCTCCGCCTGTTGGTGACCGCGAAGATAGCAATAGCTTTAGCGGCAAGCTCAAGCAGCACTCTCGCAATGGTGCCTGCTCGTCCGGAATCGATACTCCGGGAAATTCTCTCCGCGCCCAAGACCGCAAACGATTGGACCCGGGTTAAAGTGGAGTTGGATCGCATTGTTGACCCCACTATCCATCTCGCATCGGTTGAAAAAGAGATCGACCAATTGGCCATCGCAGCGAGGCAGATGTCAGGCGACAAGGCGAGCGAAGGCGCGAAGATAGATGTCGTTCGCAAGGTTCTCTACGAAGCGGGGCCGTGGAACCACAACCGGCCTTTCACCTACGACCATGCCGATCCACTTGGTCTCGATCTCCGCAACAAGCTGCTCTCCACCTACCTCACTACCCGGCGCGGCAACTGCGTCACGATGCCAATCCTTTTCATGATCGTGGGGCGCCGGATCGGGCTCAATCTCACACTGACAACCGCTCCCTTGCACGTACTCGTGCGCTACACTCGCCCAGGTATCCATCCCTTCAATATCGAGGCGACAAGCGGTGGGAGCTTCGCTCGCGACGAGTGGTATCGGCAGCAGTTCCCGATGAGCGATCAAGCCATCCAGAGCGGGCTTTACCTTCGCACCCATACCGAGCGCGAGACGGTTTCGGTCATGGCGACGACGGTGCTCGAACACTTGATCGAGGTCGGGAAAAATGAGGAGGCCTTGGCGGTCGCTGATCTGATCCTTCGAGCCAATCCGTTGGATGGATATACGATGGTCAAGAAAGGTTCGGCCATCGCGCAAGTCATCAAGGCCGAATTCGCCGATAAGTATCCGACACCAGATCAGATTCCGCCAAATCTTCGGTCGCGATACGTAAGCTTGATCGCTGCAAATAAGAGCGCATTTGCAGAGGCTGAGGCCCTCGGCTGGGAGCCACCCAAGCCGTAACCGCGCTAATCGTCAACAAGCTCAATCCTTCCCCTTCGCCCGCCTGATCATCCCCTCCTGCGCCACCGTCGCCACCAAGCGTCCGTCCTGCGTGAAAATCTGCCCGCGGTTGAAGCCGCGCCCGCGACCGCTCCACGGGCTGTCGGTCGCATAGAGCAGCCACGCGTCGGCGCGGAAGTCGTCGTGGAACCAGATGGTGTGATCGAGGCTGGCGCTGGTGAGTTCGCCGCGCGCCCAGCTGAGGCCGTGGGGCAGCGCGGCGGTGCCGAGCAGGGTCATGTCGCTGGCATAGGCGAGCACCGCGCGGTGGATGCGCGGGTCGTCGGGCAGCGGCGCGACCGCACGGAACCAGCTGCGCGCGCGCGGCGGGGCGGGTTCGGAGCTGGCCCAGTGACGCCCCTCGGCGGCGCGCAGCTCGATCGGGCGCGGCTGGAGGAAGGCGTGGCGCACCGCCGGATCGGCGGTTTCGGCATAGCGGCGGCGCACTTCGCCCTCGGGTTCGAGTTCGTCGGCGCCGGGGACTTGCGGCATTTCCGCATCGCGGTGCGCCAGCCCTTGCTCGAGCTTCTGGAACGAGGCGGTGAGGCTGAGGATCGGGCGGCCTTGCTGGCTGGCGACGATCCGGCGGTTGGAAAAGCTCCCGCCGTCGAAATCGCGCGTCACCTGAAAGTCGATCTCGTGGTCCTCGCTCCCGCCGCGCAGGAAATAGCAATGCAGCGAATGCGCGATCCGTTCGGGATCGACGGTCCGCTCGGCCGCCGCGAGCGCCTGGGCGATCACCTGTCCGCCGAACACCCGGCCCACCCCGCCGCGCCTGCGGCGTCCGGTGAAATGATCCTCCCCGGCGTCTTTGACGTCGAGCAGCTTGACCAGCCAGCGGACCAGATCTTCGGGGGAGGGTGCGGTTTCCATTGCCCACGCCTTTGCGGTGCAGGGCGGGCCGCGTCAACGAAGTTCAAGCAACCGGTTAAGTCCCCAGCCCGAGCTTGCGCAGCAGCCGCCAGCCCGCCGCCTTCAGCCCATTGCCATGCGGGAAGCGCCCGGTGCGGCGCGGCTTCAGCCCGATCCGCCGCAGCACGCGGTTGAAGGCGCGGGCATCGGCTTCGGCAAAGCTCCATTCGCTCCGCCAGGTGATCGACAGCGAGATGGAAGGGACGGGTCCGTTGCGGACGTGGTGCGGGGCCATGACGGGCACGAACAGCGCCTCGCCCGGCGCCAGCGCGAACTCGCGCCCGCCTGAAGCCAGTTCGTCGCGCCATTCCAGCTCGCGCGCGCCGCCGGTGTGGTAGCTCTCGTGGACCTCGTCGGGCGCATAGGCCGGGTCGCCTGCCGGGAACTGGGTCATCACCTTCGCGCCGCGCAGCTGGAGCAGGATATTGTGCTCGGGATCGAAATGGTACGGCGTCACCGCATCGGGCGAGGAGATGAACACGAAGCCCTGCGTCTTGAGCATCCGCCCGGTTTTCGTCTCGATCAGGCCGCGCAATTCGCCCAGCAGCCCGGCCAGCAGCGCGGCATAGGCGGGGTGCTGTTCGATGTTCTTGAGCACAGCCCAGCTGCCACTCGCCGCGATCCGGCGGATCGTCTCGCCGATCGGGATGCCGGTGGCGGCGGGCTTGCCGTCGACCCCGAGCGGCTGGTCGCTGCGGTTGTACTCGATCGCCGCGTCGGGCAGCGCTTCGGCCAGCTCCGCCAGCGCCTCAAGCTCGAACAGCGGATGCGCGCCGAGGGTGTGGACAAGCTTGTGCGGAACTTCGGGGTAGTTCGCGGCGAAGTCTGCCAGCGCGGCGGGCGGGAAGGCGGTCATGCGGCGATTCCGGTCGGGTTGCGGCCCAGCTCGGCGCGGGCGAGGCGGCCGAACAGCGCGCGGCGCAGCCTGCCGCCGATGGGAATCGACAGACGCCCGATCGGGCGACGTTCGCGCCACAGATGATCGATCATCGGGTGGTCGGCACCGGCGCAGCTGTCGCTCCAGCGGATCTCGGGACGATCCAGCACCGCGAGGTTTTCGCGCTGGAGCAGCACCCCCGGAGAAAAGCGCGCGAACCGCTCGTCGAACGCGGTCTTGTACG
>JANOOJ010000108.1:0-6480 GCA_031421295.1 Novosphingobium sp. | reverse complement strand
TCATTACGAAACTGTGAGGGCAAACGCCGCCATTGCACGCGCGGCCCGGCTGGCGCAGGTGTAATACCGCGTATCGTAAAATCGAGCCTAATAAGCTCCTCCCCGGCGGGGAGGGGGGTGAATCGGATCACCGGGATTTGGTATAGGCCCAAAGGACACTGACGATCATGGGCAAGCTCAAACGCAAGAAATACGAGGAAATGCTCGAGCCGCTCGAGGCGGAACTCGTGGCGATGGCGCGCTGGGCGGCCATGACCGGGGCGCGGATCGTCGTGCTGTTCGAGGGCCGCGATACGGCTGGGAAAGGCGGCGCGATCCAGGCAGTCGCCGACCGGCTCAATCCGCGCCAGTGCCGCGTGGTCGCGCTGGCCAAGCCGAGCGAGCGCGAAGGCGGGCAATGGTACTTCCAGCGCTACGCCGCGCAGCTCCCCACCAAGGGCGAGATCGTGCTGTTCGACCGCAGCTGGTACAATCGTGCGGGGGTTGAGAAGGTCATGGGTTTTGCCGATGAGGCGGAGGTCGCCGCCTTCCTCAAAGCGGCGCCCAAGTTCGAGCAGATGCTGACCAGCGATGGCATCCTGCTGTTCAAATACTGGCTGAGCTGCGACCAGGAGCAACAGGAGGAGCGCTTTGCCGAACGGCTCGATGATCCGCTCAAGCGCTGGAAGCTCTCGCCGATCGATCTGGCCGCGCGCGAGAAGTATGGCGAATACACCGCCGCGCGCGAAGCGATGCTCGCCGCGACCCATTCCAAGCATGCGCCGTGGACGGTGGTGGACTTCAACGACCAGAAGCGCGGGCGGCTGACGCTGATTCGCAATCTGCTCGATCGGTTGCCCGATACGCGGGTCGAGCCCGAGGCGTTGGCGCTCAAGCCGCTGGGTCACGATCCGGAAGTCGAGCATTTCGGCACTTTGCAGCCGATTGCGCCTTACAATGGTTGACTTTGCCAGCGCGCTGCACCAATGGCCGCAACCTTGTGAGGGGCGCCGTCAATGCGCCGCTCTCGTTGTTTTCAGCAGGTCGTCACCCGGCCGCAGATGTGAGTTTTAGGACAAGGCCATGGCAAAGCCCGCAACCGTCAAGATCCGGCTGGTTTCGACCGCCGACACCGGCTTCTTCTATGTGACGAAGAAGAACCCCCGGAACTCGACCGAGAAGTTCAGCTTCAAGAAATACGACCCGGTGGTGCGCAAGCACGTCGAGTTCAAGGAAGCCAAAATCAAGTAGGACGCTGTCGGTTTTGGAACCGGCGGGTTCATTCAGAGTTCAAGCCTTCTCCATTAACGGCAAGGCCATGAACCGCTTGATCACTCCCTTTCGCCATTTCGCCAGTGCCGCCATTTCGGCGGCGCTTGTCGTTTCCGCCCCACTTGCACTGACCGCCCCGGCAGCCGCGCAAGCGCCGGCCCTCGCGCCGAACCTGACCCGCGCCGTCGCGGCGCTGCGCGAGATCTCGACGCTTAAGGCCGATTTTACGCAGACCGACCGCAACGGCCAGCGCCTGACTGGCGTGTTGACGCTCAAGCGGCCCGGCCGGATCCGCTACCAGTATGCGCCGGGCATTCCGTTCCTGATCGTCGCCGATGGCAGCGCGTTGACCATGGTCGATTACGAGGTCCGCCAGGTCCAGCGCTGGCCGATCAAGAACAGCCCGCTCGGCGCGCTGCTCGATCCGACCCGCGATGTCGCAAGGTTCGGCAGCTTGCAGCCGACCAATGATCCCAACGTGATCAGCATCGAAGTGCGCGACCGCTCGCATCCCGAATACGGGGTCATCACGATGATCTTTGTCACCAGGGCCTCGGCCCCGGGGGGGCTGGAGTTGGCCAGCTGGGTCGCGCTCGATTCGCAGAACAAGCGCACCACGGTCCGGTTGACGAATCACCGCTATGGTATTGCCGTCCCCGACAACGACTTTCGCTATAACGATCCGCGTCGTCCCGGCCGCCGCTAGCCATTCGTCGCTGCGCTGCAACACGTTATCGCGCGAAGTGCGCGGGATGCGACAAACTGCGACAATTCCGGCAAAGCTGTTCATAGCGCAGCAAGCGAAAACGCCCTAGAACGGTTCTCGACGGCGCGGCCTGAGGTGGGTTTCCCCCCTGTTGCCCTGACCTCGTAACGGTCGCAAAGTCATCGCGTGACGAACGCACAAGGAACCCTCGGTCCAATGCCCCCGGACCGGGGGTTTTCTTTTGCGATGCGGAAGGCCATCCGGCCTTCCTTGCGGCACCGGCCCACTCCCCCACCCGGCCACCCAGAACCTAGGGTTACCCTAATGGGTGGCCGGGTGGGGGTGTGGGCCGGTGCCGTGCGAGGGTCCAGCCTTGCTGGACCCGGTCAACGCACTTAAGGCCTCCCCATGATCAGCGTTGCCACCTGGAACATCAATTCGGTCCGCTTGCGGATCGAGCAGGTCGCGCGGTTCCTGACTGAGCAAGCGCCCGATGTGCTGTGCCTGCAGGAAATCAAGACGCTGGAGGAGTTCTTCCCGCACGCCGCGTTCGAGGCGCTGGGTTACACCCACCGCGTGGTCCACGGGCAAAAGGGCTACCACGGGGTCGCCACCGTCAGCCGTTTGCCCTTGCGCGAATTCGCGCGCCATGACTGGCAGGACAATGGGGAGGCGCGGCATGTCGGGGTCGAGCTGCTCGGCGCCGGGCAGGGGACGATTATAGAAAATGTCTATGTTCCGGCTGGCGGCGACGAGCCCGACCGGACCATCAATCGCAAATTCGGGCAAAAGCTCGATTTCCTCGAGCGGATGACCCGCTGGGCGGACAAGCTCGACCGGCCGACGCTGATCGTCGGCGATTTCAATATCGCCCCGCTCGAAAGCGACGTGTGGAATCACAAGTCGCTGCTCAAGGTCGTCAGCCACACGCCGCTCGAGGTCGAGACGCTGGGGCGCTTTGCCGATGCGCATGGCTGGGTCGATCTGGGCCGCAAGCATATTCCCGCGCCCGAGCGCAACTGGAGCTGGTGGAGCTACCGCGCGAAGAACTGGCGCGAGGGTGACCGCGGGCGGCGGCTCGACCATATGTGGGCCTCGCCCGAGCTCGCCGTGCAATCGCGCGGCCACCGGGTGATCGAGGCAACCCGCGACTGGACGCAATGTTCGGATCACGTCCCGCTGATCACGGAATTCGAGCTGTGACCGGATCGCGCCGCGTCGCTCTGGCGATCGACGCGCTGCGACACGGCTGGGCGATCGCGGTGGACGGCGTCACCCTGCTCCCCGCCGAGACCGGTTTCGGCGAGGGTGTAACCGCGCCGCACATGCTGATCTCCGCCGCGCGCGCCGCGACGCTCAAACTTGCCAACCAGCGCGAGGCGGCGGTGCCCGAAGCCCCGGTGCTGATCCGCGCCGCCGAGCCGTTCGATCTCGCCACCGCGCGGGCGCTGGCCGATCCGGCGCTCGATTTGCGCTATCCGCTCAAGGGACCGTTCGCGGCGCAGGCGCTCGACTGGCCCGAAGCCGCGGCTGCGGCACTGGAACTGGCGCGGCTGGCGGGAATTCTCCCGGCGTTTCTGGTCGAACCGGTCCCGGCAGGCGAAGCGCAAGCGGTCGGCTCCGCCGATCTCGCCGAGTGGAAGAACACCGCGCATCTCGTCATCGCCACCCGCGCGCATCTGCCCATCGCGGGACACGACAGCGCGGAAATCGTTGCCTTCCGCTCGGCGGACGATTTGCGCGAGCATGTCGCGCTGGTGATCGGCGAGCCGAACGGCGACCACGCGCCGCTGGTCCGGCTGCATTCCGAATGCCTGACCGGCGATGTGCTCGGCAGCCTTAAATGCGATTGCGGCCCGCAGCTCGATGCGGCGCTGGCGGCGATGGCCGAGGAGGCCCGCCACAACTCCGGCTGGGGGGTGCTGCTCTATCTACGCCAGGAAGGCCGAGGGATCGGGCTGATCAACAAGCTGCGCGCCTATCGCCTGCAAGACTTCGGCTTCGATACGGTCGATGCCAACAATCGCCTCGGCCTCCCCACCGAAGCACGCGACTTCCCGGTCGCGGCGCGGATGCTCGAACTGCTCGGGGTGCGCACGATCCGGCTGATGACCAACAATCCCGCCAAAGTTGCGGCGCTTGAGGCCGAGGGGGTGACGGTAGTCGAGCGGGTGCCGCACGCATTGCCCGCCAATCCCCACAACGCCCGCGACCTCGATACCAAGCGCGACCGCTCAGGCCATTTGCTCTAATCTTGATCCTCCCTGAGCTTGCTCGGGGAGGGGGACCGCCCGCGCAGCGGGTGGTGGAGGGGTTTTGCTTGGATGCATTAGCCCTCCGTCAGCCGCCTGCGGCGTCTGCCACCTCCCCGAGCAAGCTCGGGGAGGATATGGAGTTACCGTCGCTCGAATCGCTCCAGCCCGCTGCCGAGCGCATTCTGGCCCAGCGCCAGCCGGTCCCCCGACCAGTCGGCCACGAACACACTGCTGCGGCTGACCCCGGCGGCGAAGCGGGCATCGTTGCCCGATACCGCGAGGCCGTCCGAGCTATGCGCCGCGCCTTCGGCGGCGACCGCGATGAAGGCCGAATAGTTCTCCTTGTCGCGGCCCTGGACGAACCAGTTGCCGACGATCTTGCCGGTGGCCCCGGCGGAGAGATCGATCATGTAATTGGTGGTCCGGCCCGCCGAATCGTCGAAGCTCGAATTAAGCACCGCGACCTTGCCCGAGCGGGTCTTGACGTAGTGCCCGCCCCGCCCCGCCTCGAACCGGCTGCGGGTGACGGTCAGCGCGCCATAGTCGCCGGTATAGACCGAATGCGCGCAGCTGAGGCCGCGGTCGCAGCGGCCCAGCCGGGTGAAGGTCGATTTGTCGATCACGATGCTGCCCGCCGGATCGTCGGCGGTGAGGATGCCCTGCTCGCTGTCGCGAAACCACGACTGGGTGATGGTGAGGTCGCCGTGCTCGAGCCGGATGCCCGCGCCATTGGCATCGGGCACGCGCATGTTGGTGAACACCAGCCCTTCGATCTTGGCGGCGCGGCCGCGCAGCACCAGCGCCGCCTTGCCTTCGCAGGTTACCCCGTCGAACACGCTCTGCCCCGGGGTGGCGGCGGTATAAAGCACGTCGCCCGCCTGCTGGACCGCGCATTGGGCAAAGCGCCCCGGCGCGATCCGCACGGTGCCCATGCCGTCACCGATTGCGTTGACCGCGTCCTGCAGGGTGCCATAGCTGCGCCCGCTTTCGACCACGGTGAACGGGGCCGATTGGGCGGTGGCCAAAGTGGCGGGAGCGAGCAGCGCGGCTGAGGCGAGCATAAGGCGGGCGAAGTGAATCATACTGCTTGGCTAAGCATGGGACGTTAACATCAAGCAAATCCTCCCCGGGACGGGGAGGTGGCGGCGCGAAGCGCTGACGGAGGGGTCCCACCTTGCCATAAGCGCGACGTTTGCCGAGAGGTGAGACCCCTCCGGCCCTACGGGGCACCTCCCCGTTCCGGGGAGGATTTGGGTGGCCGTCCGCGCCGGGGTGCCGCGCTCGCCGCGACCTTGATCCCGCGCCGCGCCAGCGCCTCGCGCAGCAGGCATTCGATTTCGGCATTGACCGAACGGATGTCCGCTGTGGCGGCCCGTTCCAAAGCTGCGAACAGCGCCGGATCGAGCCGCAACGGATAAGCCTTCTTGGCATGGGCAGACGGCTTGGCGGGCATGGCTTACTGGTACAGCGAGCCCGCGTTGACCACCGGCTGGGTGTCGCGTTCGCTGCACAGCACCACCATCAGGTTGGAGACCATCGCCGCGCGGCGTTCGTCGTCGAGCTCGACCACGTTCTTCTCGCTGAGCAGGCTGAGCGCCATTTCGACCATCCCGACCGCGCCTTCGACCAGTGTCTTGCGCGCCGCGACCACCGCTTCGGCCTGCTGGCGGCGAAGCATCGCCCCGGCAATTTCCTGCGCATAGGCGAGATGGGTAAAGCCGCATTCATCGACCGTGATCCCGGCCATGGTCAGCCGCGCGATCAACTCCTTGCGCAGCTCGACCCCGACCTCGTCGTGATTGCCCCGCAGGGTGATCTCGGCGTGGGCGAAATCGTCATAGGGATAGCGCGAGCCGATCGTGCGCACCGCCGCCTCGATCTGGACCATCACGAAGGCCTTGTAATCGTCGACGTCGTAGAGCGCCTGCGCGGTATCGGTCACCCGCCAGACGACCTGCGCCGCCATCTCGATCGGGTTGCCGCGCAGATCGTTGACCTTGATCCGGTCCGAAATGAGATTGTTGGCGCGCGCCGAGATCTTGGTCTTGCCCATCCACGGCCAGACCCAGCGCAGGCCGGGGCTCCGATCGGTCCCGCGATAGCTGCCGAACAGGGTGATTGCCGCGCCCTGGTTGGGCTGGATCATGTAGAAACCGCTGGCGATCAGCACCAGGACCAGCACCCTGAGGGCGGTGGCGATCGCAAAGCCGATCGGACTGGTATCCGGCAGACCCGCAAGCACACTCGGCTCGAGGTCCTGGGCCAGCT
>JANOOJ010000107.1:0-6980 GCA_031421295.1 Novosphingobium sp. | reverse complement strand
ATTCACCACCGCCGGGGGCCGCGTGCCGGGCGCGTATTTCCCGCTGTTCGCGTTCCGCCACGGCCGCGATGTGGTGGTTGGGGGTAGCGGGGCGGGGGGTTTGGGGGTGCTGGGGGCAACGCGGTTCAGCCCCGAGCAGCTCGAAGAAGAGCTGGCGTGGATCGATGCCCATGTCGACGGCGCACCCTATGGTGTCGATGTGCTGGTGCCTGAGACGGTCGATCCGCGCGTTGCCGCACTTTCGAACAATGTCGACCGCGCCGCTGCCATTGCCGATGAGTACAAGGCTTTCGCAGGCGACATCCTGGCGCGCTACGGCGTGGCGGGGCGGGGCGAAGAGGTGGTGCTGCGTGAGAGGATGGGCATCACACCTGAAAATGGCCTCGCGCTGATGGAGGTCGCCTTCCGCCACCCGATCCGGCTGATTGCCAATGCGCTGGGGATCGCCCCGCCCGAAATGATCGCCGAAGGCAAGCGCCGCGGCGTGCCGGTCGCCGCGCTGGTCGGCGCAAAGGAACATGCGTTGCGTCAAGCCGCTGCCGGGGTCGACATCATCGTCGCGCAGGGCGGCGAAGCGGGCGGGCATTGCGGCGAGGTTTCGACGCTGGTGCTGATCCCCGAAGTGGTCCGCGCGTTGGCAGGGGCCGACTACGACATCCCGGTGCTGGCCGCCGGGGGAATCATGACCGGCGGGCAGATGGCCGGAATGATGGCTGCGGGCGCGCAAGGCGCATGGACCGGCTCGGTCTGGCTCGCGACGCCCGAGGCCGAGACCAGCCCGGCGTTCCGCGCCAAGATGATCGCCGCGCGGAGCCGCGACACGGTCCGCTCGCGCAGCCGCACCGGCAAACCCGCACGCCAGCTCAAAACCGCGTGGCACGAGGCCTGGGACGGCCCGGCCAGCCCCGGCACGCTGCCGATGCCGCTGATGGGGATGGTGTCCGAACCATCGTTTGCGAGGATCGAAAAGGCGGTCGCCAATGGCAATGCCGCGGCCGAGGAGCTGGTCAGCTATTTCGTCGGCCAGGGCGTCGGCCTGATCGAGGCGGAACGCGGCGCACGCCAGACCGTTCAGGACTTCCGCAGCGAGTTTGCCGAAGCCGTGCTGACCCTGAGCGCGATGCTCGAAGATTAGCCGGTGGCCTAAGCGTCAGGACTGTGACACATTACGGCCATGCCCATGCAATCCGGCCTCTCCGAGCGTTACCTCGACGTGCTGGCGTCGGTTTACATCTACAATGAGCATCGCGGCTACACCTCGCTCGACCGGGTGCTCGAAGGCGTGCGGGCGCGCTGCCCCGACGAACCGCATTTCATCGCCGAGGTCGTCAAGCATCGCGCCGACGAATACAAGCACTACCAGATGTTCAAACGCTGGTTCCAGCGCCAGGGCAAGATGCCGCTCAAGGTCGATCGCCAGGTCGGCCATATCGACCGCTTTATTCAGTGGGTGTTCGGCTGCACCATCGAGGACCTCGACACCGGCGACATCGTGGCCAATGCGGCGGAATTCGAGAAGCTGTGCCGGGTGATCATGCTGACCGAACAGCGCGGCTTCACGCAGGTCGAAGTGCTGCTGCGCAACCGCTTTATCAGGAACGACCCGGTGATGCTCAAGATTTTCCAGATCGTCCACCGGGACGAGCCCGACCATTTCCTGCCCTACCAGCGCTGGCTCGAACGCCACGGCAAGCCCACCGCGCTGTGGCAGGAGCGCGCCGCCGACTGGTGCATCCACAAATCGCTGATGCTGGCCAAGCTGCCGACGCTGTTCTTCGACCCGTCGCTGCCGAGGCTGGAGCGCTGGCCCGATGAGGACGAGATGGCCTACGCGATCGCCGCCTGACGCTTGCGACGCGCGCCCGGCGCGGTAGGATCGGGGATGACCTACACGCTGATCACCGCCAACCGGAACTATTCGAGCTGGAGCCTGCGCCCCTGGGTGCTGATGAAGGCGTTGGGCATCCCCTTCGAAAACCGGCTCGAACCCTTCACCAAACCGGACAATTACGACGATTTCCGCAGCTTCTCGCCCACCGGGCAAGTGCCGCTGCTGATCGACGGCAAGCGCTTGATCCCGGATTCGCTGGGGATCACGCTTTACCTAGCGGAGCGTCACGACGGCATCTGGCCACAGGACGAGGAAGCGCGAGTCTTCGCGCAGGGCGCGGTGGCCGAGATGCACGGCGGGTTCGGGCATCTGCGGAACGACTGTGCGATGAATGTCGGGGTGCGAGTCACCCCCAAGCCGATGTCCGTGGGATTGCAACGCAACGTCGCGCGGGTGCGTGAGTTGTTTGAGAAAGGACTCACGCAATTTGGCGGCCCGTGGCTGGCGGGCGCGGACTTCTCGGCAGTGGACGCGTTCTACGCCCCCGTCGCGTTCCGCATTCGAACGTATGGACTGGATGTCGGCAGGGGGCAGGCGTGGGTCGACCGCATCCTTGCCCATGAGGCGATGCTGGAGTGGGAAAGCCAAGCGCTCGCCGAGACGTGGCGCGAGGCCAGCCATGAGGAAGAGCTGGCTGCGGCAGGAGTGGTGACGGCGGATTACAGGAAAAGCGGTTCGGTCTAACCCGTCAGACTAGCGTCGGTCCCGCTTGCGTCGCGGCGGCGGGGGCGGCGCAGGCCGTGGTGGCGGGGCGCGCAGCGCCACGAAGCTGGGCAGGTCATCGACCACCCCGGGAACCGCATCGAGCCGGGTTCCCATTGCGCGGTCGAGCCGCTCGATCCGCTCAACCGGCAGCGGATGGGTCCGGTTGTGCAGCGCGAACCCTTTGTCGTCGGGTGCCGCGCTCAGCGTTTGCAGCACGCCGACGAGGCCATAGGGCGAATAGCCCGACCGCGCGGCGATCACCACGCCGATCCGGTCGGCATCGAATTCGTCGTCCTTGTCGAGCCCGCGGGTGAACATGTCTTTGCCAGCGTTGATCAGTGCAGTCTTGAAGGTCCCGGCTAGCCCACCCCCGCCGCCGACATATTCGGTGAAGCCGCCCAGTGCGGAATTCCTCAGGCTCTGCTGCAGCGCAGCCAGGTGATCGCGCTGCACCACATGGGCGATTTCGTGCGCAAGGACCCCGGCGAGCTCCGATTCGTTGCGCGTCCGCTCAAACATGCCGCGCGTGACCAGGACATAGCCTCCCGGCATCGAGAAGGCGTTGACGTCCGGGCTGTCGACAATCCCGAATCGCCAGGGCAGATCGGGGCGTTCGCTATGCATCGCCAGCCAGCGGCCCAAACGGTTGATATAGAGCTGCTTGGGCGGGTCATCGACCAACGGGGCGGCACCGAGGATGATACTGGCAAGGTCGCCGCCGAGCGCAATTTCCTCGGGCTCGGAAACCTTGCGCAGCGAATCACCGAGTTTCTTGGCGTTCTGCGCGCCTCGAAGGATGCCGCCGATGTCGAACTGAGCCGCTGCCGGAGTCACAATCGCCAGCGCCGCGCAGGCAGCCAGCGTCAAGGCCATGGGGCGGAGCGGGTTCACCGACCGCGCCCCTTCTCGAGGTAGCCGAGGGTGTTTTCCTTCAGATTGCTCTTCTGGGCATGGGCTCGCGCGGTCGCAGCATCGACGCCCAACGTGCCGAGGCGGAGCAGCTGGACAGGATCGGGCGAGGCATTGCGGATGTCCGCCTCGTCCATGCCCTTGACCCCGGTGGTTACGGTGCGTCGGGTGCTGCCGGTGCGGAGCAGCGATGTCGGGTTGGCGATACTGGCGGCGGACGGGCCGCTTGTCCGCTGGCCGATGGCGGCGGTCGCTGCGCGCGGCTCCAGCCTGACGTTGAGGAGCCGGATCCAGCCGTTTCGGCCGTTGCTTTCGACATTGGCCCAGCCGCCCCGCCGCTCAAGGATCGTAATCGGCTGGTTGGGCGTGACCGGACCGGCCTTGGTGGCATCGATGAACGGCTGCGCCATCAGGTCGCCAGCGCGGATGACGAGGCCCTTCTCAGCCGCGTGAGCAGCCGTGATGGATAGCAACGGGAGTGCCGCCAGCAGGAAGGCGCGGAGCTTTCGCATCGCCGTAATCCCCAATTCAAGCCGACAGGATATCAGCTTTCGCCCGAGGTTCAAACAGGCTTACCGGGCGTTCGCGGCCCTTGACCGCGTGCGATCCGCAATCGCGCCAGTCGAAGGCATCGCCCGCCGCATCGCGGGTCGCGGCGGAACACAGGATCCGGGCGCTGCCCTTGGTGAGCCCCTCGACCCGGCTGGCAAGATTCACCGTGTCGCCAATCACCGTATAATCGAGGCGCTCGTTCGATCCGATCAACCCGACCACCGCACGGCCGGTGTGGATGCCGATGCCGATTTCGAGCGTTTCGCCGAGGACGCCAAGCTGTCCGCGCAATTCCTCGAGCGCCGCCGACATGTCGAGCGCGGCGGCTACGGCAAGCCGGGCGTGGTCGGGATGGGCTACCGGCGCGCCCCAAAAGGCCATGATCGCATCGCCGATGAACTTGTCGAGCGTGCCGCCGTGGCGGAAAACGACTTCGACCTGGCGCGAGAAGTAGCTGTTCAGCAGGGCCACCACGTCTTCCGGAGAGGCTACCTCCGACAGCGCGGTGAAGCCGCGGATATCGGAAAACAGAACCGTGACTTCGCGCGACTCGGCGGTCTTGCGATAGTCTATCTCGCCCTGTTCGATCAGGTCGCTCACCACCCGCGGATCGAGAAAGCGCTTGAACATCACCGAGGTGCGCAGCCGTTGGGTCCGCTCATCGAGATAGGCCAGCGCGCTGGCGCCGAGATAGAACACCCAGCCGAACACGAGCGGCGCGAATACCGGCAGAAAAGTTCCCTGCACCAGTGCCAGCCAAGCGGCGGCGACGATCACCAGGGTGACTGCCGCCAACCCGTAGCCGGTGCGATTGGCGCTCACCCTGCGGGCGAAAGCCACTGTGACAAGCCCGATCAACGCCAGCGCCAGCGGCAGAAGCCACGAACGCGGCACCTCGCGCAGCCAGTCGCCGCGATCGAGGTTGTCGATCGCCGTGGCCAGGATCTCGACCCCGGGATAGGTGCTGCCGAGCGGAGTGAGTCGCAAATCCATCAGGCCGGGGGCGGAGGTTCCGACGATGACGATCTTGCCGCGCAATTCATCGGGCGGGCGCAACGGGGCCTGGCGCAGGCTGTCGAGATAGAGGTCGGCGTAGGAAACATGTCGCCAGCCATGCCGCCAGTTGAGCAGTACGGTTTCCTGCTGCGGTATCGGTCGCTTCAGATCCTGCATGACCCGCGCGGGCAGCGAGGGAAACCGCCAGCCCGCGCGGTCGCGGTACAGTGCATAGCGCCGCCCGACGGCGTCGCTGTCGCGGGTAAAATTGATCAACCCGCCGCGCATCGCCTGCGGGTGCGAGGCCACCACCAGCGGCAGCATCAGCGGCACGCGCCGGTCCACCGGCGGGGTGACCAGCGGCTGCGCGCCCACTGCGGCGGGCATCTGGCTGACCCACGCGCCTGCGCCATCGTCGGCGAGCGCCATCGCCAGCCAGACGTTCGGGTGACGGGCAACCGCCTCGGCAAACGCGGCATCATGCTCAGGCCGGTAGATGTCAGGCTCGTTGAACAGGATATCCATCACGATCGCGCGCGGTGCTTGCCGGGCAATGTGGTCGATCAGTTCGCCGTGGATCGAGCGAGGCCAGGGCCAGCTCCCGGCAAGGTCGTTCATGTCTTCTAGCGAGCGCTGATCGATATCGACGATGACGACCCGATCCGACGGTTCCCGGCTGCGGCTGTTGAGCGTCAGCATCAGGTCGCCGGCGCGCTGGTCGATAATCCGCGCCAGTCCGAAGAAGCGATAGTCGGCCAGCACCAGTAGCGCGAAAACCAGCGCAAGCACCAGCCACCTGCCGCCGGGCAGATGCTTCGCCAGATCTCGGGTCATCGACCGCATCGCCGCGCCAGACTGGACGAGCCCCGGAACTATTGCAAATTGTCGCTGAGCGGCCCGGTCGGCTGGTTCACCCCAGCGCAGCTTTCAAATCCGCGACCAGATCGGTGCGTTCCCATGGGAAGCTGTCCCCGACCGGCTTGCGGCCGAAGTGGCCGTAGGCGGCGGTCTGGCGGTAGATCGGCTTGTTGAGGCCCAGATGCGTGCGGATGGCACGCGGGGTCAGGCCGCCTAGTTTTTCGATCCTCATGATCGCCGCTTCGATGGCATCGTCGCCGACCGTGCCGGTCTCATGCGTATCGACATAAAGCGACAGCGGTCTGGAGACGCCGATCGCATAGGCGAGCTGGATCGTGCAGCGCGTGGCGAGCCCGGCGGCGACGATGTTCTTGGCAAGGTAACGGCTGATATAGGCGGCCGAGCGATCGACCTTGGTCGGGTCCTTGCCCGAAAACGCGCCGCCGCCATGCGGGGCTGCGCCGCCATAGGTATCGACGATGATCTTGCGGCCGGTGAGGCCAGCGTCGCCATCGGGCCCGCCGATCTCGAAGCTGCCGGTCGGGTTGATATGGTATTCGGTCTCGCGCAGCAGCACCGGGGGCAGCGTCTCTGCGACCACCCGCTTCACATAGGCGTGGAGCTCGGCTTCCTTGTCGCCCTCATCATAGCCCGGCGCATGCTGGGTCGAGACGACCACTGCGGTGGCGGCGACCGGCAGGCTGCCTTCATAGCGCAGCGTAACCTGGCTCTTGGCGTCGGGTTCGAGGAACGGCGCTGCGCCCGAATGTCGATCGGCGGCCATGCGTTCCAGAATCTTGTGGCTGTAGTAGAGCGTGGCAGGCATCAAATCGGGAGTCTCGTCGGTCGCGTAACCGAACATGATGCCCTGATCGCCGGCGCCTTCGTCCTTGTTGCTGCCGGCATCGACGCCCTGCGCGATATGGGCGGACTGGCCGTGGAGCCGGTTGATGAATTCGAACTTCTCCCAGTGGAAGCCGTCCTGCTCATAGCCGATGTCCTTGACCGTCTGGCGCACCGCCGCCTCGATCTTCTGAAGAATGCCGGGAGCCCATTCGTCGTTCTCATA
>JANOOJ010000106.1:0-11166 GCA_031421295.1 Novosphingobium sp. | reverse complement strand
ATGTCCGCCCATGGCGACCCCGTCCGAAGCCGCCAGTAAATCCCGTTCAATACGCGCCGATCATCCACGCGGGGCACACCGCGCGGCTTGTTCGGGAGAAGCGGCTCGATAATCGACCACTCAAAGTCGCTCAGCTCATATCGACGCGAACTCATCGCTTCGACGGTCGACTTCTGGCCACGCTGCAATGTGCTTAGCCTGCACGCACCTTTGAATGATGACACGCGTGACTTGATCGACACTCCTGTCATCGCCCAACTCCCGACAGGCGCGATAATAGTTAACGCCGCACGGGGTGAACTGATCGATGATGAAGCCTTGGTGACGGCGCTTGCGACCGGCAGGATCGCGGCTGCTGGCCTCGGCGTGTTTCCGCGGCGAATCCAATTTCGATGCCCGTTATGCCGCTCTCGCAAATACCTTTCTGCTCCCCCTTCTCGGCAGCGCGGCTGTCGAAACGCGCGCCGCGATGGGCCTCCGCGGGCTTGCCAATATCGATGCTTTCGTCGCCGACCGAATCCCGCTTGACCGCGTGGCCTAAGCGCCATCGGTTCCGATCTGATGGCTCAGGATCTGCTTCCAGATCGCGACATCGTCGATGCACAGCCATTCATGGGTGATGCGCCCATCGACCATATAGGCATGCGTCATGCCGAGGATGTAAACCGGCGCCCCGCTCGGGCGGCCGAACCGGCCCCAGCCGCTGTGGGTAGCCTCGATCGACCAGCGCAGCGCCAATCGCGTCGGATGTCCGGCATCGCGATTCACGATCAAGTGATCGATGGTCAGCGCAGCATCCGGGAACGACGCGAGGTAACTGATAACCAGCCGGTCGATGTCGCCATACCCCGACAGCACCTCGCCGCCGGGCGCATGCAGCGCTGCGCCCTGGTGATAGTGGTCGCGGATGGCGGCGGGGGTCTTGGTACCCCAGATTTCGCGCCATGCTGCGGCATAGTTCTGCGCTTCGGGCGATGCGTCGATTGCTGCGCGGTAGGGACCCGGCACGTCGACCCGCGGCGTGAAGGCCGTCGCCCGGCCGTTTGCTGCCAGATCGTTGGCGATAAGCTCACGGGCCATGCTCTCGGGAGTCGAACCGAGGCAGGTTGCAAAAGCCCCATGGTCGCGCACCAGCCATTCCTCACTGATCACGCCTTCCTTGACCACGCAGTCGGCGATGATCCGCGATCGCACAACTTGCCCATGACCGGGGCCATAGGCACCGTCGTTCTGCTTGCGCATCACCGAGATCAGGCGGTGCGAGGAGAGAAAGCCATCGTCCTCGTTCCCGGTCCAAATCACATCTTCGCTGATCAGTTGCCGATCGGGAAATTCGTGCAGCGTAGCGAGCGTGGCGGCTGTGACGCCCGCATTACCAACGATTATCGCGTTCGACGCCCGCACGATAACCTCGGGTCCGTAATACTTCTCCAAACTTCGACCGATCCCGCGCTCTTCCCATATCTCGTGCGTAATCTTTTCTATAAAATCGGGAAAGTCGCTGAACTTCGGATCGAAACCGCGCATCCCAAACTCCATTTCACGCCTTAAATGCATACATAGTCAGCACAGCGCTGGACAGTTGGCAAGCGCTTAACGCGCTGCGGTCGAGCTCCGGACGATCAACTCGCCGGGCACCAGCTTGGTCTGCGGTCGCGCCGCAGCGTTCCCGACGCGGTCCATCAGAAGATCCAGCGCCGAGGCCGCCATCGCTTCGACAGGCTGACGAATCGTGGTGAGATCGTAACTCGGCCAGCGTGCGGCGGGCAGATCGTCGAACCCCGCGATGGCGACGTCGCGGGGCACGTCCAGCCCGAGATCGTGCCGTGCCGCGTCCATCGCACCGAAAGCGATAAGGTCCGAGGCGCAAAATACCGCCGTCGGGCGAACCTGCGCTGCCCACAGTTCTTGAAACCCGGCCCGGCCACTATCGAACCCGAAGTCGCTGGATGTCCGCGCAACAATCCTGCCGCCGCGCTCTTCGACCCGGCCAACAAAGCCCGCTTCACGGTCGCCGCTGGTTGGGTCGACCTGCGTTCCCGAAATGAAGCCAATGTCGTGATGGCCGTCGTCGATCAGCAAATCGGCAATCCGGCGGCCCCCTTCGACGTTTTCAATCCGGACCGAGCTGATGTTCGATTGCCGGACATAGCGGTTATAGAGGACCACCGGCACGCCGACCTTGGCGCAAGCTTCCCCGACATCGCTCGACAGCATCGCGGAGATCACGATAACGCCATCGACGCGATACTTCAGCACCTCTTCGATTGCGGCTTCCACCCGCTGCCCCTCGATCAGCGAGATCAGCAGCACATGCAGCCCGCGCTCCTGCAATCCCAGCGAGAATGCGTTGACCGTTCGGGCATAATGCGGATTGGAAATGTCGCCCGTCATCAGCGCGACCATGTTGGTCCGCCGGGTAATCAGGCTGCGTGCGAGCATGTTCGGCCGGTAGCCCAGCTCGTCCGCGGCGGCGTGAACCTTGGCCTTGGTCGCTTTCGAGACCACGGCTCCGGGCGAAAAGGCGCGCGACACCGCCGATTGGGATACCCCGGCGAGGCGCGCGACGTCGGTCGAGGACGCTCGTTTGGGCTTGCTCATCGTCGCGCTCCTAGCTTCCTGCGGGGTCCGGAACAAGCGCCGCAGCGCCATCGCAAAATTTGTTGCATGTATAGTCAATCACGCAGCTTCGGTTTGGCAATGCGGACAAACGCGTGACTGGGAGTCATGCGGCCGACGATGATCGAAAACGACGGATCGAGCATGTCGAGGTCGCGCACCGCTCCGTTGGTGACAACCCCCACGCAGCCCAGCGCCTTGTGCACCTTAGAATTAACCTCGCCCCAGAACGCGCCGAGCCCGACATCGCTGTCGAGATCCTGAATCACGACCACTGTCGGGACATCGGTGACGGCGACGTGCTCGTAATAGGCCAGCCGCAGCTCGCGCGCCGCCGCCGGAGTCATCGAAGACGGGGCAGCGCTGCGCAGCGTCGCCGTCCGGGCGAACCCCACCATCGGCGCCAAAGCCGGAAATGGCGCGACCATGGTCTTGCGGGTGAACCCCGTCGCTCTGCGGCCCCCGGTCGCCAGTTCGAGCGCATTGCAGATCGTCGGCGTGTCGAACTGCGCCAGATCAACCAGCAAAGACCCGTCGATACCGTCGCCAAAGCTCAACTCAAGTATCTTGCATATTTATGCACTCAGCTTTGTTTGAGATTTCTCGCTCCGTCAACCAGCATTGAGTTGATGCGCGCATCTTGAATCAACGCTGTGATGCTCAATCCGGATGGCCGAAGAAATATCTCAAGCAATCCGTTGTCTTCAAAAATTTCGATTGTTTGCGGCTCGCCCGCAAAGTCGAGCTCAAAGGGCTGCGACCAGTGCCTGGGGGCCTCACCCCTCCGCGTCACCCGGCCGCCGTCGTGGCGCAGCTCGATCTGCAACGCCGTATCGTCGCCCGGGATGTTAATTTCGCGCGGGGCATCGCCGTCCCAGGCGAGACGCAGGGCCGGCGCCGCGCCGACGACCGGCCGCTGCACCAGCCGGTCCCCCTCGAGCGAGATGGTGCGGGGAAGCGAAATCGGACCGCCGTGTCCGCCGCCCGCGTAGTGCGTGGCGCGCGCTGTCGCCCAGCTCGAAGCCCAGCCGAGCACGACTCGCTCGCCATTCGGCCAGCCTTGCTGGGTGTTCACGCAGGCGGCGTAGAAGTCAGGACCCAGATCGAGCGGCAAGCCTTCCTGTCCCGTCTCGGCCACGAACTTTGCGCCGTCGAACCGGCCAATCCAGTACCGCACCCCGCATAACGCCTGGTCAGCGCGCCGATCGACCGTCGAAATCAGCAGCGCCTGCCGCGCCCCGAAGTCGATCAGCAGCGGGACTTCCCACATCACGCCCGGCGGCGCCCATGGCCCGATCCGCCCGGCGAACGTCCAGCTGTCACAATCGGGCGACGACCAGACCGCTAGCGTGGAGGCGGGTTCGCTGCGCCAGTCGTGCCAGTCGCACGGTTCTGCGACGAGCATTCGCCAGTCATTCGTCGCTTGGCAGAACCAGACGAAGGGGTCGCGGATATTGCGGCCCGAGGGTCCGACGGGACGCCCCTCGATCTGCCATGTCAGACCGCCGTCGGTGCTGGTCGCGCGCCGCTGGGACTGGACCGGGGGCGACACGGTGCTGTCATGCCGGGTGAGAAAGGCGCCCAGACGAGCATCGACCCCGGGGATCGAACCCGAATAGGCCCAAATGCCGTCAGCAGGCGGGATAACCGGCCCGTCGAAGGTCCAGTCGAGAAGATCGTCGCTCGAAAAGCGCGCCCAGCCGATGGCCTTGAACGCGGGCGCATCGCAGGCATGCTGCGCAAACAGGCGGTAGCGCCCTTCGGCAAAGACCAGTCCATTGGGATCGTTGAGCCACTCGCCCGCGGGCGGCGCGGCGTGGAAAGCAAAGCTCACTCAGCGGTCCAGCCGCCATCGACCACCAGGCTGGTGCCGGTCATCAGCGCCGAAGCATCGGAAGCGAGGTACACCACCGCGCCCATCAGATCCTCGACCCGGCCAATCCGGCCAAGCTTGATCTTGGCGAGCACCGAGGCCTTGAACGCAGCATCCTCGAACATCGGCGCGGTCAAGGGCGTTTCGATGAAGGTCGGCGCGATGGTGTTGCTGCGGATGCCGTGCGACGCCAGATCGAGCGCGATGGCCTTCGACATGCCTTCGAGCGCCCATTTGGAGGCACAATAGAGGCTCCGGTTCGGTCCGCCGACGTGGCCCATCTGGCTTCCCATGTGGATCAGGCTGCCCGCCTTGCCTTCTCGAAGCAAAGCCCGCGCAGCGCCTTGCGCGACGAAGAACGCGCTCTTGAGGTTGAGATCGAGCACCGCGTCGTAGTCGGCCTCGCTCACCTCGTGCATCGGCATGGGACGGTTGGTTCCGGCGTTGTTGACGAGGATGTCGAAGGCTGGGCGTTCGACAAAGAATGCCGCAACCGCCGCGAGATCGGACACGTCGAGCACCGCCCAGTCGCCGCCCATGGCGTCTGCTGCTGCGGCAATCTCGTCCGCCGTGCGGGCAACCAGCGTCACTCGCGCACCATGCTCTGCCAGCGCCGCCGCCGCAGCCAGGCCGATCCCCCGCCCCGCCCCCGTAACCAGCGCACGCTTGCCGTCGAGGCGGAAGCTCGGCGTCTTCGGCAGCGTCATACGACCGGGTTAAGCGGTTCGGCGCGTCCGGCATAGGGAATGTTGCGCCCGCCATAGCGGCGCACACGCAGATTGGCCTGCTCGCCGTGACCCGCGAAGCCTTCGAGCGCGCAGAGACGGCTACAATATTCACCGATCATCGCCGATGCCTCATCGGTCAGGATGCGCTGGTAGGTGTGGGTCTTGAGGAACTTGCCGACCCACAGCCCGCCGGTATAGCGCCCCGCCTTGCGCGTCGGCAGCGTGTGGTTGGTGCCGATCACCTTGTCGCCATAGGCGACATTGGTGCGCGGTCCGAGAAACAATGCACCATAGTTGATCAAGCGGTGCAGAAACCAGTCGGGATCGCGGGTCATCACCTGGACGTGCTCGTTGGCGATATGATCCGAAACCTGGGCCATTTCCTCTTCATCGGCGCAGAGGATCACTTCGCCCCAGTTCTCCCAAGCAACCCGCGCGATCGGCGCGGTGGGGAGAATCTCGAGCAGCCGCGCGACCTCGCGCATCGTTTCTTCGGCGAGCTTGCGTGAGGTCGTGATCAGGATTGCCGGGCTGTCGGGCCCGTGCTCGGCCAGGCCGAGCCGGTCGGTTGCGCACATCTCACCGTCGACGGTTTCGTCGGCGATCACCATCGTCTCGGTCGGACCGGCGAACAAATCGATCCCGACGCGGCCGAACAGCTGGCGCTTGGCTTCGGCGACGAAGGCGTTGCCGGGGCCGACCAGTATGTCGACTGGCGCAATGCTGGCAGTGCCGAGCGCCATCGCCCCGACCGCCTGAATCCCGCCAAGGCAGTAAATCTCATCCGCCCCGGCCATCGCCTGCGCTGCGACGATTGCTGAGGCGAGCTTGCCCTCGAACGGCGGCGCGCAGGTGATTACTCGCGGCACTCCTGCCACCTTGGCGGTGACCACACTCATGTGCGCCGAGGCGAGCAGCGGATATTTGCCGCCCGGGACGTAGCAGCCGGCGTTCTGCACCGGGATGGTCTTGTGCCCCAGAACGACCCCGGGCAGCGTCTCGACCTCGGTATCGGTGATCGTCGCGCGCTGGATCTGGGCGAAATTGCGCACTTGGGCCTGGGCGAACTCGATGTCGTGGATGTCCTGGCGGGTGAGGCTACCGACGCACTGGTCGATCTCGGCCGGGGTCAGCCGGTACGATTCGCGCTCCAGCCCATCGAACTTCACACTCAGTTCGCGCACCGCCGCGTCGCCGCGTGCCTCGATATCGGCGAGGGTCGCCTCGACCGTTTCGCGCACCTTGGCGTCGATCGCCGCCTTTTGATCGGCCATCGCGCCGCGCTTCAGCCATTCAGCCATATCACTGGCTCCCGTCTTGCATGGCAGCGAACACGTCGATGCCGATTTGGTGGAGGAGGTCAGGCACGTCTATCATCACCCAATTCTCGATGAGCATCCCCTCGCGGGCTCGCCAGAAATCCATGACGCGCATGGTAATCGCGCGGCCGGTGCCGGCGGTGCCGAGCCACCCGCCGCCCTTGTGAGTCGCGGTGATGCTGGGCCAGCCGGTCGAAGCGACGAAGTCCCCCTGCCCGAAGCGCGCGCGGTGGTTGCCGCCGACCCGATCAGGAAATGCGGTCAGAAACGGCTTGGCGTGGCCGCGCTCGTAGCCCGCGAAGCCGCGGAACGTGCCGATCGGCGCGGGGCCGAACCACCAGAAGTTCTCGGCAAAGAAATCGCGCATGTTCATCGTCTTGAGCGACCCGTCGAACTTCATCAGCCCGCCGATCATGCCCTCCACGATGGCGAGGGACGCGGCCCCGTCGCCGCTCGGCCAGATGCCCCCGCCGCCGGTGGGTCCGGGTGCCATGAAGTCCGGACCGAGAGGCGTGGCGAGCGGCCAGACTCCGGCCTGGATCATCAGCGAGGGTAGGTCGAGGATGAGGATCGTCTCGGCCACCTTCTCGCGCTCCCACCGCTGGAAGCAGCCGAAGCGGAGCCAGACGGCGCGATCGGTCGGAGCGATGCCGAACAGCGGTGCAACGAACCACCCGCACAAGTGGCCGCTCGTCGCGGTCCAGGTCGCGTCTCGGAATGTGCCGCGCATGGCAATGTCGGTTCGAACTTCGCAGTCAACTATCGCCCGCCAAAGCGGCGCGAGCAGTTGTTGCTCGACAAACGCAATCCCGATGCCCTGCTCAAGCGGTCGACATGCATGCAGCACATGGTCCGGTGCCAACATTGCAACGGCGCCCGAGGCAAAGATTGCATCGGCGGAGACAGCAGAGGGAATTACGGAGTCCATTTCTCCATATTGACTGCGGATGCAAAACACTGCAACCCACAATGTCATGACCCACGCCCAAACCATGCAGAATCTCTGGACATCGGCTGCAATGGAGGCCCGCGTGGTCCGCTACGGCGACCTCAGGCCCTGCTACAATGCGTTCATCGACACGCGGACGCCGGGGAGCGAGGCGAAGGAAAACTTCACGATCATCGGCCCGGGCGTATCCGAGAACCCCGATCAGCACGTCCATATCGCCGAGCCGCACGGCTTCAACATCGGCGGCGCGCGCCAACCGCCAGGCTGCGTCAATTCGCAGCACAGCCACGATACCGCCGAGGTGTTCGTGGTCCACACCGGGCACTGGCGATTCGATCTGGGCGAACACGCCGACGACGCGCAGGTGGTGATCGGCCCGGGCGACGTCATCTCGCTGCCCACCGGCATGTTTCGCGGCTTCACCAATGTCGGGATCGACACCGGCTATCTGTTCGCCGTGCTCGGCGGTGACAATCCGGGGCGCGTGCTATGGGCACCGCAGGTGTTCGATATGGCCAAGGATTACGGCCTTGTTTTGATGGAGAACGGCTCGCTGGTCGATACGGTTGCGGGTCAGGCGCTACCCGAAGGCGTCGCCCCGATGCCGCGCACCAGCGCCGCACAGGTCGCCAAGTTGCATGTCCCGACCGCCGCCGAAGCCGAAGCGCTCGTCTGGCGCGCGGCCGATGTCGGCGGCAATACCTCCATCATCGCGCCGGAAGCCCAACTCAACTGGCCGCACCCCTTCACCCTCGACCGCCTCGCCGACCCCGACGAAACCGCAACGCCCGACCATCCCGAAGTGCTGTTCGTCCACGAGGGTGAGCTGACGGTGACTTGGGACGACGGTACCCTGACGCTGGAAGCGGGCGACACGATGACCGTGCCGGTGGGGCTTCCGCGAACCCTGGCGGGGCCGACCGGCTGTGTCGCCTACCGGGTCAAGGGCTAGCACGCCGCCCGGAGCCGATCCTTAGAGCAACGTGCTCAAAATCCGCACTGCACCAGTCCCCTCTCCCCGGCGGGGAGAGGTAGCGCAGCTTGCCCCTTCGGGGGCTAGCGAAGCTGGGTGTGGGGGCTCGACACCGCAAGGGCAGAACCCCCACACCGACTTCGGCTAGGCAGCAAGCTGCCAAGCCTGCGTATCCTCTCCCCGCCGGGGAGAGGGGCCGATGACTCGCATTTCACGCATCATGGTTAAAGGTCACGCCGCTGCTTTCCACAGCCTCGCGCTCGCCAGCGCCGCGCCTTCGGCGAGCGCGCCAAGCTTGGCATAGACGATATCGGGATCGACCGCGCCGAACCCGGCAAAGGTCGAAAAGCCGCAATCGGTTCCCGCGATCACCCGCTCGCGCCCGATAATGCCCACGAAGCGCTCGATCCGCTCCTGCACAACGCGCGGGTGCTCGACGAAGTTGGTGGTGCTGTCGATCACGCCGGGGATCAGCACCTTGTCCTCGGGAATCAGGTCGATCATTTCGGCGAAATAGTTCCAGTCATGCTGGTGCCGCGGGTTGCTGGTCTCGAACAAGAGCCCGGCGGGCTTGGCCTTCATCAGCGTCGGCAGGATCACGCCCATCTCGACGTCGTGGGTGTGCGGGCCTTCGTAATTGCCCCAGCAGACGTGCATGCGGACGCGATCGGCTGGCACGTTGCGCAGCGCGTGGTTGAGGACCTCGACGTGAATGCCGATCAGAGTCAGATACTCGGCGTCGCTACGCCCTTTGTACATCATGTGCCGCCCGAGCCCGAGATCGGGGCTGTCGAGCTGAAGGATCAATCCCGCCGCGACGATCGCCTCATATTCGGGCCGCATCGCCTCGGCGAGCGCCTCGAGATAGGCATCCTGCGTCGGATAGTGTTCGTTGGGCTGGAACAGCGCGATCACCCCGGGCGAAGCGGCATTCATAAACCCGCCGACGGGGCGGTGTTTGGCCAGCGCCGTCGCCATATGGGCCAGATCGTCTTCGAGGGGTTCCAGCGTCTTGGGGGCAACCGGCCCGACGCATTTGGGGCGGCGATAGGTCGGGGTGCCGCCGCTGCTGCTCTGGCGCGCGAGAAACCCGGGATAGTCCTCGAGATCGGCGGGCGGGGTGCGCGGGCTGTCGCCGTCGAACCCGGTAATCCGGTCCTTGATGTAGGTCGCGTAACTGATCTTGGACATCTCGCCGTCGCTGACAAGATCGATCCCGGCCGCGACCTGCCGGGCGACAACCTCGTCGACCGCCGCGCCGATGACTTGGTCGAACTCGCCTTTGTCGACCGGATCGCCGCGCTCGGCCGCGAACACCAGGTCCGTCACCGCCTTCGAACGCGGCAACGATCCGACGTGGGTGGTCAAAATCCGGTCGGTCATGCGATTTCCTTTGCAGTAAGCCATTGATCGATGGTCGCGCTGAGCGGTCCGGGGCTTTCGAGCGGCAGCATGTGCCCTGCCCCGGCCACGATCGCCAGCTGCGAATCGGGGGTCGTTTCCGTCCACTGCCGGTGCCAGTCGGGCGGGCACAGCCGGTCCTCAAGCCCGCACATGTATAGCACCGGGCATCGCAGCGCAGCCAGCGCCGGACGCCGATCCTCGCGCAGGCGCAGCGCCTCGCTCTGGCGGACGAATACTTCGGGACCCAAGCCCAGGCCCATGGCGCGGAGCAAATCGAGCAGCGCTGCGTCTCCCCGGTTGGCGGCAGCAAGGTAGTTGGGTTTGAGTTCCTCGACGAGGACGCGCTCGAGCCCCCCGGCGCGGACCTCGGCTTGCTGGACGGGGCGATGCGCGGCGCGTTCGGGCAGATCGGCGGTCGCGTTGTAGCCGATCAGGACCAGTCCGGTAATCCGCTCGAGCGCGCGCACCGCCATCTCGACCGCAACCATCGCCCCCATCGAAAAGCCGATCGCCAGGATCGGCCCGGGCGTCTGCGCGAGTGCGCGGCGGGCCATCGCCGCGATGCTGTCGTCAAGGGTGCAGTCGGCGTAGACCGGCTCGCCAAGCCCATGCTCGGCAAGCCCCGCAGCAAGCGCGCCACCGGACCCGCTCCACAATTGCGCATCGCACATGTTGCCGGGGAGAAGAACGGGGACGGGCCGCATCAGCCGATTCGCGGGCGCCACTCTGCATCGAGGGCGCTTTCCCCGGCGCTATCTTGGACGGTGAGCCCGCTCCCGCCCAGCATGACGGCAGCATGGACGAACCCCGCCCGCCGCACGGCATCCCCGCTCAGAACATGCACCGCAAACAGCGCGGCGCAGGTCGATCCTTCCGAAAAGGCGCGGATGGCAAAGGCACGGACTCGCAACCCCGGTTGGCCCGATGCGTCCCTCCAATCGGTCGCGAGGTCGCGCCCTGCCTGCATGACCCGCCCGACATCGCCAGGTGAAAGCCCGGGATGATCGCTGGCCGCAAAGGCCAGATCGCCCGGCGACTGCGCCATGTCCGGATCGAACGGCACCGCGACCGAAGTCTCGCGCGCCGCCGGTGCTCCGGGTCCGAGCAGCCACAGCCGGGCGATGTGCTCGCCCGCAAGGTCCGCGAACAGCGCCGTGCCCGGCCAGAACAGAGCGGCATGGCCCGCCGAAGCCAGCGACAGCGGCTCGTCGGTGGCGACTGGCGCAGCGCGAAACCGGACGACGATTTCCTCCTCGCCATAAAACTCGCTGCCCCCGGCGGCGAGTCGGCAGGTCTGTAGC
>JANOOJ010000105.1:0-8539 GCA_031421295.1 Novosphingobium sp. | reverse complement strand
GGCGCGGTGCCCGCTGCCGCGCGTTCGAGCCACGGGTAGCGCAGCCCCCCGCGGTAGTCGAGCTTCACCGTCTGGAAGCGGGTGCCGCGCTGGAACAGCAGATCGAGCGGTTTGCCTGCTTTCGCTTCGGTGATCGCCTTCTTCAATGCATCGGCATCATAGGTTTCGCCGTTGACCGCGAGGATTTTGGCTCCGCTCACCACCCCGGCGTTGAAGGCCGGGCTGTTCCACTGCGTCGCGGTGACCTTGGCGTCCTTGTCGATGGTGATGCCCAGCGAATAGGTCAGCGAGAGCACTTTCGTGTCGCCATAGCGGCCCTTGTCGTAGGAATTGGGCTCGTCCTTCCACACCAGCCGGTAGCCGCCCAGTTCGATGCCCTTGAGCGGCGCGGGCTGGCCCGGAGTGTTGAACCGGGTATCGATGAAGTCCGCCCAGTCGTAAGGCGCGATCGCATTAAGCCGGGTGACGATCTCGTCCGCCTCGAACGGCAGTTGGCCCCAGTCGCCGTTGCGCATCCCGAAGAACGACCGCGCGAAATCGTCGATGCTCTTGGTGCCGCCGGTGCGCTGGCGGATGATCTGATCGACTTCGAGCCAGACCAGCGCGCCCTCGGTGTAATAGTCCTCGCCGCGCGACAGCGAGGCAAAGGGCTTGGGTTTGCGCGCGCCGAACACCGGATCGTTCCCGGTATCCTCGACCGAGCGCCACTCGCGGCCCGGCAGCGTGGCGAAATTGCCCGCCCAGGCGGCAAACATCCCCAGCACGGTCTCTTTCTTCTGCAGGCCCGATCGCGCCGCCAGCACGGTGCCCCAGAACTGGTCCTGCCCCTCGTAGGCCCACAGCAAATCGCCCTGGGTCGGCTGGCGGTAGTCCGGGGCCCACAGCCGCGCCGGGCGGCGGAACTTGCCCGACCACGAATGCGCGTATTCGTGCGGCAGCAAATTACGGTCCCAGTCGTAGTCGTCCCATTTGACGAAGGCGTTGGGCTCGAGCTGGTTCTCGCTCGAGCGGTGATGTTCGAGCCCGACGCTGCCCATCCGGTCGGTCAGCGCGAGCAGGAAAGTGTAGTGATCGTAATGCTGCGCTCCAAAGGCGAGCAGCGCCTCGTCGACCAGCGCGCGGTGCGGCACCAGATGCTCGGGCTTCACCGCCAGTTGTTCGGGCTTGTCGGCGACGACGCTCAGCGTCACCCCCTTGCCGAGATCGAAGGCCTGGTAATGCGCGCCCGCAAAGACCGGCGAATCGACCAGCGTCTCGTAGTCGGTCTCGGCCCAGCTGACGCGGTTAGCCTTGGCGACTTTACCGTCGAGCGCGGTGGCGGCGGTCCAGCCGGCGGGGAAGGTGACCGCCGGTTTAACCCGGATCTGGCGCACATAATGCCCGGCGGGATATAGGCTCATCTTCTCCCACTGCAAATTGAGCATTTCCTGCGTCACGGTGATCCGCCCCTCGGTGGTCTGGAGCGGCGAGGTGTGGATGAATTTCGCGGTGACCTCGCGCGTACCAGCGGGCAATTCGACGTGGAAGGCAAAGACCTCGACCGGATCGCGGGTCCATTTGAGCAACTTGGTGCCTGCGTAAAAGCGCACATCGACCAGCTCCGCCAGTGGCCCGCGCGGGCCGTGGTTGCCGGGCAGCCACTGCGGATAGAGCAGCGTCAGGCGGTCGGTTCGGGGAGCTACGGGAATCGTCTGGGTGACGCGGTAGGTACCGCGCACGGTGTCGCTGGCGTCGATATCGAGTGTCATCGTTCCGCCCGGATAGGGCGTGTCGGCAGCATCGGGCACCGTCCGGGGGATCGGCACCGCAATCGGCGCAGATCGCACCGCCGGTTGAGCGAGGAGCGGGGTGGTGGAGAGCAAGGCGACAAGCAGCGGCGCGACCGCGAAGGTTTTTTTCATAAGTTCTCTCATGCCGCCAACCGGTTGCGGGTGCAACCATCCGCCATGCGAACGCCCAAGCCTTTTCGGCGAACGACATTACGGCTAAGCGCGCAACCCATGAGCAGCACTCCCCAAGCCATCCGCGGGACCCAGGACATTTTCGGCGCCGAGGCCGAGGCTTTCGCGCATGTCGTCGAGACCTTCGAGCGGGTGCGCAAGCTCTTCCGCTTCCGCCGCGCCGAGATGCCGGTGTTCGAAAAGACCGAGGTGTTTTCCCGGAGCATCGGCGAGACCACCGATGTCGTCTCCAAGGAAATGTACAGCTTCCTCGATCGCGGCGACGAATCGCTCACCCTGCGACCCGAATTTACCGCCGGGATCGCGCGCGCCTATCTGACCAACGGCTGGCAGCAGCACGCGCCGTTGAAGCTCGCCACCCACGGGCCTTTGTTCCGCTACGAACGCCCGCAAAAGGGCCGCTACCGCCAGTTCCACCAGCTCGACGCCGAAATCATCGGCGCTGCCGAGCCGCAGGCCGATGTCGAGCTGCTGGCGATGGCGGATCAGCTTTTGAAAGAGCTGGGCATTGCCGACGGCGTCACGCTGATGCTCAACACGCTCGGCGATGCGGACAGCCGCGAGGCGTGGCGGGCGAGCTTGGTCGACTATTTCGAAGCGCACCGCGCCGATCTGTCCGACGATAGCCAGAAGCGCCTCACCGCAAACCCGCTGCGCATCCTCGACAGCAAGGACCCGCGCGACCAGGCGTTCGTGGCCGATGCGCCGAAGATCGATGAATTCCTCAGCGGCGAAGCGCAAGACTTTTTCGGCGCGGTAACTTCGGGGCTGGATGCCGCTGGCGTCGCCTGGACCCGCGCGCCCGCGCTGGTGCGCGGGCTAGACTACTACCGCCACACCGCGTTCGAATTCGTCACCGACCGGCTCGGCGCGCAGGGCACGGTGCTCGGCGGCGGGCGCTACGATGGGCTGATCGAGACTTTGGGAGGGCCGCATACGCCAGCGGTGGGCTGGGCCGCGGGGATCGAACGGCTGGCAATGCTTGAGATGTCGAAAACGCTTTTGACCGGTGCGCGTCTGCCGGAAACATTAGACTGCGCGATTGTCGTTGAGGACGACGAACTAGATCGCGTAGCAATCATCATCGCTCAGGAAATTCGAGGTAAAGGACGCTCATGCGAAGTCTTTCAGTCTGGCAGCGTGAAAAGGCGTTTTGATAGGTCTCAGAAAAACTCGCCCAGCATCACACTCATTGTTGACAAGAAGCTTGCGAGTTTTGACGGTGATTTTAACGCTCGTATGAAATACTCGCCGAATTTCGAACATTTCGATCCGAGATTTTTGACCTTGATGACGGAGATTCTCGAAACAAGGTTCTTCCAGAACGACGGCTATGAAGGCGACTATTTCGCGTCGGGTCAGGACATGCAGTTCTCTCTCGTTCGTCCTCAATGACAATCTCCGACGCCCGCCTTGGCCAAATCTCGTCCCGCTTCGCCGAACTCGAAGCGCGGCTGGCTTCGGGTACGCTCGAGGGGGCGGAGTTTGTCGCCGCCAGCCGCGACTATGCCGAGCTTGAACCAATTGTGCGGGCTGCTGAGGAGGTCCGGACGATGCGCGGCGAGCTCGCCAGCCTCGCGGCGCTCGACGAGAGCGACCCCGACATGCGCGCGCTGGTCGCCGACGATATCGCCCGGATCGCCGAACAACTGCCCGCCGCCGAACAGGCGCTCGCCATCGCCATGCTGCCGCGCGATTCGGCCGACAGCCGCCCGGCAATGCTCGAAATACGTGCGGGGACCGGGGGCGACGAAGCCGCGCTGTTCGCCGCCGATCTCTACCGCATGTACGAGCGCTTTGCCGCCGAGCAGGGCTGGCGGGTCGAGATGATCAGCGTCAACGCCTCGGACATCGGCGGGTTCAAGGAAGTGGTCGCCAATATCGCCGGGATCGGGGTGTTCGCGCGGCTCAAGTTCGAAAGCGGGGTCCACCGCGTCCAGCGGGTGCCGGTGACCGAATCCGGGGGCCGCATCCACACCTCGGCAGCGACCGTGGCCGTCCTGCCCGAGCCCGATGAGGTCGATGTTCAGATCGACGAGGGCGACATCAAGATCGACATCTACCGCGCCTCGGGCGCGGGCGGTCAGCATGTCAACACCACCGATTCGGCGGTGCGGCTGACCCATCTGCCCACCGGGCTCGTGGTGATCCAGCAGGACCAGCGCAGCCAGCACAAGAACAAGGCCAAGGCGATGCAGGTGCTGCGGACGCGGCTGTATGATCTGCGCCGCGCCGAAGCGCAGGGTGCCGAGGCCGAGGCGCGGCGGGCGATGGTCGGTTCGGGCGACCGCTCCGAGCGCATCCGCACCTATAACTTCCCGCAAGGCCGGGTGACCGACCATCGGATCAATCTGACGCTGCACCGCCTGCCTGAAATCCTCGAAGGTCCGGGGCTGGGCGAGCTGGTCGACGCGTTGATCGCGGAAGATCAGGCCAAGCGGCTTGCGGCGCTGGGTGAGTGAGGATCGGGCTGTGGGGCAGGGGCGAAGGCCAGCGGCAGCGCGTGGCCTTCGACAGGCTCAGGCTGAGCGGGGTTCGGGATGATCCCGAGAGAGCAATCAACTGCACTCACCACACCCGCTCATGCTGAGCTTGTCGAAGCACGCGCGCAACCTGTGACCATCGCCGCCGCCCTCCGCGAAGCAACCGCCACGCTTGCCCCGACCAGCGACACCGCGCGGCTCGATGCCGAATTGCTGATGGCGCATGCACTCGGCGTCACCCGGTCCGAGCTGCTCTTGCGCCATATGGACGCCGCCCCACCCGCTGCTTTCGCGCCATTGCTCGCACGGCGGCAGTGGCACGAGCCGGTCGCCTATATCCTGGGGCGGCAGGAGTTTCGCAGCCTCGATTTCCTCGTCACCCCGGCGGTGCTGATCCCGCGCGGTGATAGCGAAGTGGTGGTCGATGCGGCGCTGGCCGCCAAGCCCGATGCCCGGCGCGTGCTCGACTGCGGCACCGGATCGGGCGCGCTGCTGCTGGCTACTTTGGCCGGCTTGCCCCAGGCACAGGGCATCGGCACCGACCGTTCGTTGGGCGCGCTGGCGGTCGCTGCCGCCAATGCCGCGATGCTCGGGCTGGCCGCTCGCGCCCGCCTGCTGCGTGCCGATTGGGAAACACCCGGCTGGAGCAACGACCTCGGCCAATTCGACCTGATTCTCGTCAATCCGCCCTATGTCGAAGCCGGTGCGCCGCTCCATCCTTCGGTCCGCGCGCATGAGCCTTCGGGCGCATTGTTCGCCGGGGCGGAGGGGCTGGACGCCTATCGTATCCTGATCCCGCAACTCGCGGCGCTGCTCGCGCCCCACGGCGTCGCGGTGATCGAGATCGGGGCGGCGCAGGGCGACAGCGTTGGCGCAATCGCGGCGCAGGCCGGTTTCACCACCATCCTCCACCACGATCTCGCCGGGCGTCCCCGCGCGCTCGAATGTCATATTTCACTTGGCAAGGCGCGGCCCAGCGCCTAAAGCCACAAGCAGACCAGCCGATGGATGCACGCTTCCCGTCCGGTCCACTCCAGCATTTGCAAACGCGAACGGCTAGAACGGCCGTTACAATCAGGCAAATGTCGGGACCACGACGCCGAACCGGCTCCGTGGCATTGCAGTGTGCGACTAGCCATCCTGCCAGACGGCGGCGGCGGTCCGGGGTTAAGGAATGCATACCCTTGAACAACAATAATCGCGGCAATAACAACAGCAACAACAACCGTCGGCGCGGACGCGGCAATAACACCAACCGGCCACAGGGCGGTGCGCCGCTCAACCGGATCGACAGCCGCGCGCGCGGCAACGCCCCGCAGCTGCTGGAGAAGTATCGCAAGCTTGCGCAGGACGCCCATCTCAATGGCGACCGCGTGACCGCAGAATACTACCTCCAGTTCGCCGATCACTATTTCCGGGTGCTGGCCGACAGCCGGGTCCGGCAGGACGAGCAGCGCCGTCCGCAGGGCGAACGCTGGCAGGAAGGCGATGCGCCCCCGCGCGAGGAATCCGATGACAGCGGCGAATATATGGAGAGCGATTTCCCCTCGTTCGACCAGCCGCCGGCCTATGTAAACAACCGCCGCGACCGCGAGGAGCGGCCCCTCGAGCGGCAAGACCGTCCCGAGCGGCAAGACCGTCCCGAGCGGCAGGAACGCCCGGAGCGCAGCGAGCGCCCCGAGCGCAACGACCGCCCGCGCCGTGAAGAGCGTCCGGCGGGCGACCGGTTCGAGCAGCCCGAGGTCGAGGCTGCCGAGACGCCCGCCGCCGATCCGGATGAAGGCGCCAATCGCGCCGGCTACGAGCCCGCCGAAAACCCCTTCGTTCGCCAGCCCAGCACCCGCGGGCTGCGTCCGCGCCGCGCCGGTCGCGACCCTCAGGATGGTCGGGACCGCCCGCGCCGCGATGAGAGCGACGACGATGCCGGCAATGGCGGCGGCTTCGACGCCTCGATCCTGCCCCCGCCGATTGCGCTCTCGCCCAACGACGCCATGGCCGATGACGAAGCGGCTGCACCCAAGCGCCGCGGCCGTCCGCGCAAGCCCGCCGCCGATGCGGGCGAAGCGCTCGAAGCCGTCAGCCGGGATTGAGCGCGGGCAGCGGTCAGGCCTTGACCGATGATTTGGCTGCGTAGCCTGCTTTCCCGGATCGCCGCGCACCCGCGCTGGGTCGCGCTGGTGCTCGGTGTCACTTCCGCGAGCGGGTTCGAGCCGCTGCATCTGTGGCCGCTTACCCTGCTGGCTGTCGCGGGCCTGATCGAACTCACCGCGCGGGCGCCCGGCTGGAAGCAAGCGGCGCTGACCGGCTGGCTGTTCGGGGTCGGGCACTTTTCGCTCGGCAACAACTGGATCGCGACCGCCTTCACCTACCAGGCCGAGATGCCCGTGTGGCTGGGCTGGATCGCGGTGGTTGGGCTCGCAATGTTTCTGGCGATCTATCCGGCGCTGGCGACGGGAGCGGCGTGGCTGCTGACGCGGCGAGGCGACCGGCGGCATGTGGGCGTTGCGCTTGCCGGAACCTGGATCGTCGCCGAGTGGCTGCGCGCCTGGGTGTTCACCGGCTTCGCCTGGAACCCGCTCGGGGTCGTGCTGCTGGGCGGGTTCGAGCATCCGGGCCTTGCGGTGCTTACCCCCATTATCGGGACTTACGGCCTGTCCGGGGTGGCGGTGGTGCTGGCGACGATCCTGCGCAATCTGGCTCACGCCGGACTGACCAGTGGACCCAAGCCGCCGCGCAGTGCAATCGCGTTCGCAGCGATCGCGCTGGCAGGCGCGGGTGCAATCTCCATGCTGCCGCGCTTGGGTACCCCAGCGTCCGGAACCATCCCCTTCACGCTGGTCCAGCCGGACATCCGCCAGACCGAGCTCAATGATCCCGCGCAGTTCGAGAAGCAGTTCGCCAAGACTGCCTCTCTGACCTTGCCCAAACAGCCAGGCCAGAAGCGGCTGGTGCTGTGGCCCGAATCGGGCATCCCCGATTATCTGCGCGACGGTTATCCGCTCTATTTCTATCAGGACACCACCTACGCCGCCGATCCGGGCCTCGCGCGAGCGCGGATTGCGCGAGTGATCGGGCCGGGCAGCGTGCTGCTGACCGGGGCGGTCGATCTGGAGATGCGCCGGGATTCGGTCGCGGCCGCGCGCAATGCGGTGACGGTGCTCGATGTCCGGGGCGACATTCGCTCCAGCTACGCCAAGGCGCATCTCGTGCCCGGCGGCGAGTATCTCCCGCTACGGCCCTTGCTCGAACCGCTCGGTGCGAGCCGGCTGGTCGCAGGCAGTCTCGATTTCTGGCCCGGGCCGGGTCCGCGCACGCTCAACCTTGGCGCATGGGGCAAGGCGGGCATTCAGATTTGCTACGAGATCGTGTTTTCGGGGCAAGTGGTCGATCGCGCACATCGGCCCGATTACATCTTCAACCCCTCGAACGACGGCTGGTTCGGCAGCTGGGGCCCGCCGCAGCATCTTGCGCAGGCCCGGTTGCGCGCGATCGAAGAAGGCCTCCCCGTCCTGCGCGCCACCACCACCGGGATCAGCGCGGTGATCGATGCCGACGGGATCGTGCGCCAGCATCTCCCGCGCCTCACCGCCGGGCGGCTCGATGGCATGGTTCCGCCCGCGCATGCGCCGACGCTGTTCGCGCGGTTGGGGAACGTGCTTCCGCTTGGTCTGGCACTGGCACTTCTTGTGCTGTCGCTGGTTGCTTCGCGGCGGCGGCGGAGCTAGAGCGCGCCTCACATAAAGATTCCTTTATATGGATGGCCAGATGCGCAGCGATTATCTCTTCACCTCCGAAAGCGTTTCCGAAGGACACCCCGACAAGGTTGCCGACCAGATTTCGGATTCGATCGTCGATCTGTTCCTGTCGATCGATCCCGAGGCGCGGATCGCCTGCGAAACGCTGACCACCACCCAGCTGGTGGTGCTCGCCGGGGAGATCCGCGGCAAGGGCATCTATGAGAACGACGAATGGGCTCCCGGCATTCTTCAGAAGATCGAGGCGGCGGTGCGCCAGACGGTCAAGGACATCGGCTATGAGCAGGACGGCTTCCACTGGGAGAAGTTCGAATTCATCAACCGGCTCCACGGCCAGTCC
>JANOOJ010000104.1:0-15531 GCA_031421295.1 Novosphingobium sp. | reverse complement strand
GCGCCGCGCGGTGCTGACACCAGAGGCGGGCGGCTGGCGGCTTGCGCCGACCCAGCTCAATTTCGGCGGTGGCCGCGCGATTGCTTCGGGCAGGTTCGGCGGCGGCAGCAGCGATCTCAACTTCGCGCTCGCCGATATGCCCTTGTCGCTCGGCGATGTGCTCTATGCCGATCTGGGGCTCGGCGGCACCGCCTCGGGGCTGGTCGAATATCGCGCCGCGCAGGGTAGCGTTCCGACCGGCTCGGCGCGGCTCCAGATCAAGGGGCTGAGCCGCTCGGGCCTTGTCCTCACCTCGCGTCCGGTCGATCTGGCGCTCGTCGCGAACCTGTCCGCCACCCAGCTTGAGACCCGCGCGGTGGTGCGCGAGGGCGGCGAAGTGCGCGGGCGGGTCCAGGGGCGGATCGGCGGGCTTCCGGCGCGCGGTTCGCTCGGCGAGCGGATCAACGCCGGCAGCCTGTTCGCGCAGCTGCGCTACAACGGCCCGGCCGACGCGCTGTGGCGGCTGGTTGCGCTCGAAGCCTTCGACCTGACCGGTCCGGTGTCGGTTGCTGCCGACGCCAGCGGGACGGTCGCCAATCCGCAAATTCGCGGCTCGCTCGCCAGCAACAATCTGCGCCTGCAAAGCGCGCTGGTCGGGAGCGACATTTCCGCCATCAATGTGCGCGGGCGGTTCGCCGGATCGCGGCTCGATCTGTCGAGCTTCACCGGAAAGGCGGCGGGCGGCGGGACGGTTTCGGGCAGCGGCAGTGTCGATCTTGCGGGCCTCGGCACGCGCGGCCCGGCCATCGACCTGCGCATCGCTGCAAGGAATGCCGCGATCCTCGCGCGCGACGATATGGCCGCGACGGTCACCGGGCCGCTGCGGATCGTCTCGGACGGGGTCAACGGCACGATCGCCGGGCGGCTGGCAATCGACCGCGCGCGCTGGCAGCTCGGCCGCGCCACCGCCGCCGCCGCGCTCCCCACCGTGCGCACCCGCGAGATCAATCTGCGCGGCGACATCGCCCCGCCGCGCGCCGCCCTGGCCCCGTGGCGCTTCCTGATCGATGCGTCGGGGCCGGGCCGGGTCGACGTGCGCGGGCTGGGGATAGACAGCGAATGGGGCGCCGACATCCGGATTCGCGGCAATACCTTCGCGCCGCAGATCTACGGCGAGGCCAATCTGGTGCGCGGCGGCTATGAATTCGCCGGCAAGCGCTTCGAGCTGACCCGCGGGCGGATCGCGTTCGATGGCGGCACCCCGCCCAACCCCCGGCTCGACATCGCCGCTGAAGCCGAGGTCACCGGGCTCAACGCGCGGGTAACCGTCACCGGCACGTCGCTGGTCCCGGTGATCGCCTTCACCTCGGTGCCCGCGCTGCCCGAAGAGGAGCTGCTCGCGCGGCTGCTGTTCGGCGATTCGATCACCGATATTTCCGCCCCCGAAGCGCTCCAGCTTGGCGCGGCGCTGGCCAGCTTGCGCGGCGGCGGCGGGCTCGATCCGATCAACAAGCTGCGCTCGGCCATCGGGCTCGACCGGCTGCGGATCGTCAGCGCGGATGCCGCGCTCGGACGCGGCACGGGGGTGGCGGCGGGCAAATACTTCGGCCGCCGGTTCTACGCCGAAATCATCACCGACGGGCGCGGCTACAGCGCCACCCAGCTCGAATTCCGCGTCACCAACTGGCTCTCGCTCCTCGCCAGCGTCTCGACCATCGGCCGAGAAAGCGTCAATGTGCGGGTGAGCAAGGATTATTGAGTGATTTGATGGCTGGTTTGGGGTTGATTCCGGACTGTCCGGTTTTGCAAAGCCAATGCGGCATAGCGGACATTCCGACGAGTAAGCAGTTACGGCAACAATGCGCCCATTTTCCACCGTTCAGGAGCGCATTCCCGGGCCCCGACAGCAGACGTTCTGCGTTGCTCTTCCTTGTGAAGCGGTGCGCAATCGCGGGAGCGATGCTGGTTAGACACAACATCATCGCGCCTCTGGCGACTCAAATCAGGGTCTGGAACGGAGTCGGGTCACCCGCGCCCCAACATTGGTGCATGTGTTGCAATACTAGCGCCTTCTGCTAGGCTGCCGATCTAGTTTGGGGCGCACTTAGGACTGGGGGTTGATATGGCTACTTGCATTGATCGCTTGCAATTGATGGTCGGCGGCGAGCTAACTACGGTAAAGGTAGCCGAGCTTGGGCAGTTAGACGGCATCATCTGGCACACCGCCGGCCCAGAGATGGGGGAGGGCGGCGTCGGCCACGAAGGCAATCCTGGCGGCGGTCTTGGCCACGAAGGCAATCCTGGCGGGGGCCTTGGCCACGAAGGCAATCCTGGCGGGGGCCTGGGACACGAGGGCAATCCAGGTGGCGGTCTTGGCCACGAGGGAAATGCCGGAGGTGGCACGGGCCACGACTTACGGGTGCGGATAGAGCAGTACGCACTCGGTGACGACGCAGTCGGGCCGGACGGCGCCGCGCCATCAATGGAGGTTTTGCTCGCGCGGCTCGCGCCGTCCGGGAGATGATCGACGCCATAATTCTGGTCGGCTTTGCCGGCTGGTTCGTAGCGACGGCAGTATATCAGTTCGGCAAGACGCCGGTGAACCGCATCGAGTGGTACGGCTTCATTCCCAACTGTCGATTTTTCTGCCCAAATCCAATCGTGACCGACGTTCGCGCTTATTATGCGAGGTCAAGGTCCGCTCAGGATATTCATCAGACGCTTGTCTGGTATCCGATTGTTGAGACCAACCTCCCGCGTACGCTGCCATTCTGGAACCCGGGCCACCGACTCCAGAAGTCGGTGAACATCCTCGCCCCTTGGCTCGTCCAGATCCGCGAGAAGTTTCCTGCGACCGCACATTATACGGTACCCTATCTGCGCCTGCTGAACCTTGCGAGCAGCACTGAAGAGGACTCGGCTGAGAGCTTCACCCGCTTCATAGTGACCCGGCACCGCGGACGGGCAAATTTCGACCGCCAGATACTTTTCGAATCTCGAGTCCACGCGTTGTGATGCCGGAACTCACTCCTTACGTTGCCCTTCGGCTTGTGTTGGCCGGTTCCGCAATCGCCTCTATGATCGGGAGCGCGGAGTGGCTGTACTTGCACCGGCACTTTCGGGACAGCGGAATTTATTCCTGGCGAGTGCAGCGCTTAGCCGCCGGTCGCGCCGCCGCTCCTGCCAGCCTACTGCTCGCTTATCCACAGGTACTGGCTATACCTGTCATACAGCTGGCGCTGTCCGCGCTACTGCTCCTCCCGGCCCTGAGCGCAACGGCGGTCGGCAGCTGTGCGCTTGGAGTAGCCCTCTGCTATTTCCTGCTGTCTTTCCGTGGAGTGGATGGATTCACCGGGGGCGACGCCATGGCAAAAGTCGTAATGCTGGCGGGCGGCGTCGCACTCCTCGCGGCATCCGGAAACGCTGTTGTAGGCGCGCTTCTGCTTATTACCGGCCATTTGCTCATTGCTTACTCCACCCCCGGTTGGTCGCGGCTCTTCGACTCGAAATGGCATAACGGGACTAAGATCATCGGCGTCATGCGTACTGAAACGTTCGGCCGGCGCGCCGTGTGGCGATTTCTTGAGGACAATCGAGGCTTCGCGCGCTTCGTCGCCAGCTCCATTGCGCTCTGGGAAGCATTCTTCATATTATACCTTTTTCTACCGACACCATTATTATTGTTGGTGCTTTCGATCGGCGTGGTGTTCCACTTCACCAATGCCTTCGTCATGGGGCTCAATATCTTTCCCTGGTCATTTATAGGTGCCTATCCCGCAGTAATTTGGACTGCAGCCTTCTTGCAAAGGCAATTCTTTGACAACTCAATCCTGCACGTCTGACGAGCTACTCGTCATTTATGATGGCCAATGCCCCTTCTGCGCACGCTATGCGGATTTCGTGGCGCTGAAAGCGAGCGGGATTGAGTTCCATCTTCAGGATGCACGAGATCCAAACCTCCACTTGGCCTTTCCCGCAGTTGCGGCCTATGACTTGGACGACGGAATGCTCGTCCGGTGGCGCGGCAGATGGTTCTACGGTTCGGCCGCCCTGACTATGATTTCAATTCTGGTCAAACGTGCTCCATTAGGCGCAGCGCTGCGCCATGGTTGGTTGGCGAGGCTCATGTACCCCCTGTTTCGGTTCATCCGGAACCTCACACTACGAGCCCGGGGCGTGAAGCTCATCGGACGCCATTCTGCAGCCGCGGATCACGAATGAAGATCGGCTAGCCTATGTAGCAGCAGCAGCCGGCTCATCGTTGTTCACCCCGGGAGGTGCTATTCCCCATACCCGATCTAAATCACGCGGGCAGCCCGCTGATCGCCTTCACTTCCATGAAGTCTTTCAGCCCGAACAGCCCGCCTTCGCGGCCGTTGCCCGATTGCTTGTAGCCGCCGAACGGGGCGCCGGGGGCCGGACCCCAGGTGTTGATCGCGACCATCCCCGCGCGCAGCCGTGGGGCGACCGCTGCGGCCGCTGCCGGATCGCCCGAGATCACCGCCGAGAGGCCGTAGTCGGTATCATTGGCAATCGCGATGCCCTCCTCGAGGCTGTCGTAGGGCATGATCGTCGCGACCGGGCCGAACACTTCCTCGCGGGCGATGCGCATATCGGGGGTGACGCCCGAGAACACCGTCGGCTTGATGTAATAGCCGCGGTTGAGATCGGCCGGACGGTCGGGCCCGCCGGTCTCCAGAGTCGCGCCTTCGTCGATCGCCGACTGGATCAGGCTCTGGATCTTGTCGAACTGGACCTTGTTGACCACCGGGCCGATGTGCATCCCCTCGGTCAGCGGATCGCCGACCGGGGTCGCCTCGAACATCGCCTTGGCGAAGGCCGCCGCCTCGGCCTGGCGCTCGCGCGGGACCAGCACGCGGGTCGGCGCGATGCAGCTTTGCCCGGTGTTGACCAGCACGCCCTGGAGCGTGCCCGGCAGCACGGCGGCGAAATCGGCGTCGGGCAGCACCAGATTGGGCGATTTCCCGCCCAGTTCCTGGTGGACGCGCTTGACCGTCGGTGCCGCAGCCTGCGCCACCAGCACGCCCGCACGGGTCGATCCGGTGAAGCTGACCATATCGATATCGGGGTGCGAGGAGATCGCATTTCCGACCGTGGGCCCGTCGCCCTGGACGAGGTTGAACACGCCCGGCGGCACCCCGGCAGCGTCGAGGATTTCGGCGAAGATCGCGGCGTTGGTCGGGCATTCTTCCGACGGCTTGAGCACCATCGTGTTGCCACCGGCGAGCGCGGGGGCGACCTTGAGCGCGATCTGGTTGAGCGGCCAGTTCCACGGGGTGATCATCCCGACCACGCCGATCGGCTCGTAAACGATCAGATTTGCGCCCTGCTGCTCGGAGAAAGTGAAGTCTTTAAGCGCGGCAATCGTGCCCATGAACGCGCCGATCCCGGCCCCGACCTGCGCCATTTCGGCGAAGCTGACCGGTGCGCCCATTTCTTCGGCCATCGACTGGGCCAGATCATGCGAGCGCTTTTTGAATTCCTCGATAATCCGCCCGAGCAGCGCCAGTCGCTCTTCGCGGGTGGTCTGGCTGTAGCTGGCGAAAGCCTTGCGCGCGGCGGCGACGGCCTTATCGACATCGGCTTTGGTGCCCAGCGTGATCGCGGTCACCGCTTCTTCGGTGCCCGGGCTGATCACTTCGTGGCGGGTGCCGCCTTCGCTATCGACCCATTTGCCATCGATGTAGTTTTGCAGCTGCTCGCGCATCCTCGAATCACCTTTTAATGGATCGATTAAATCGTGCTCCATTTCGGCATCGCGCGCTGCGAATGCAAGTGCCAAAATGTCAGCCCGGCTCTGGCGCAAGGCGGCGGGAAATTCAGGCCGATCCGTAGAGCGCGGCTTCCTCCGCCCGGCGCGCGATCAGGCCGCGCATCACTCGCCCGCCTGCATGAATCCATCTGCCGAATTGCGATTGCGCGGCGGCAAAATCGCCGGCCCGGTGCAGTCGGGCAAGCGCCGCCTTGGCAATCGCCCCGGTGTTGTAGTGGAAGCTGACCAGCGCATCGAATTGGCTCGGCGAGGTCGGCGCGCCGTCCAAGGTGCGGGTCACTTCGGACACGAACCGCTGGAGATCCTGCGCCAGACGTTCGTCGCATTGCGCCTGCGTCCAGACCAGGCCGGGGACGATGTCGGGGCCGGTGGTACCCCAACCGATGGTCCACGGCGCGCCGCCGGTGCCGGGATCGGGATAGGCTTCGATCATCCCGTCGGCGCAATGCCGTGCGCAGCCTTCCCACTGCTTGATCAGCGCCAGCCCGGCTGGCCCCAGCCGTAGCGGAGTTGGCTCAGCCGCGTCGGTGCAGGCCCGGTCGATCGCCGAGTCGAGAACTTGAATCTCGGTGCTGCGGAAGCCGCGGCCGAGCATGTGGCGAACGGCGTCGAAAATTGGCTTGCGGTGCATCGACCTGACCCTGTTGCTGTGAACACGGGCGCAGGCACTAGGCAACAAACGACACTGTAGGAAAATAGAATCTGCGAAAGCGCTTTGCTTAATCTTCAACCAGCGCCTGCAGCCGCTTCATGATCGCGCCGATCCGCGTCGCGGCCTCGGTAAAGGTCTTCACGTCCTCGCGGTTGTTGCTGCCGCGCGCTTCACCTGCCGCTTCGACATAGCCGTCGAGATCGGCTTCAAGCGCGTCGATCAGAATTTCGACCTCCTCGGCGGTGAAGGTGAGGTCGAAGGTCTGGGCCATAGTCAAGTCTCGTCTCGCGATTGCGGAAAATCCGCCCCTAGGGGGAGGGGCCGGACCGACGCAACCCGAAAAGTGCGCGTCAGATCTTCTTGAGTACGCCGTCGGTCGGGATCGCGACCGAACCCTTGGCCTTCACTTCCGCCCCTGCCAGCATCGCGGTTGCGCCGTCGCTGGCGGTCACCTGGATCCCCGTGCCCGATTTCCGGAAGGTCAGATCGCCCGCGCCCATCGTCCGCATCTTGACGGTCTTGTCGTCCGCCGCGTCGATTGCCTTGCCGATATCGGCGGCGGTCAGTTGGCCGGGCACGATGTGATCGCGCAGCACTGCGGCGAGCGCGCTGCGCTGTTCGGCCTCCATCAGCCCTTTCCCGGCCTCGCCCAGCTTGGCAAAGGCCGCGTCGTTGGGAGCGATCACCGTGTAGGAACCCTTGCCGTCGAAGATCGTGGCGAGGCCCGTTGCAGTGAGAGCGGTACCGATCGTCGCCATGCCCCCGGCCTGGTTGAGCGCGCCGGCCAGGCTCGCCCCCGAGGTTTCCCCGGCGGCGGTTCCGGCGGGCGTGTCGCTCTCCTTGGAGCATGCCCCCAGCGCAAGCGCGAGCGAGGCGGCGACGGAGATTGCGAGCGTAGTGTTGCGCATGATGACTGCTCTCGTTTCAGGAAAGGGAATGCTCGGGTAAGCCGGATCAGGTCAGCAGCTGGATCACTGCCTGGACCAGCTTGGTGGTGGGATCGACCTGATAAACGCTGCCATCGCTGTAACGGTACATCGAGTCCCGCCCATCGGCGTAACGATCGCGATAATCGTAGGGCACGTTATACACGTCATAGCCATTGGGCAGCGGCTGTCCGACCGCGAACTGATCGCCGGTCAGCAGCGCCGCAATCGACGAGATCGTCGAACTCTGGGGATCGACCCGGTAGATCGTGTCGCCGTAATAGCGGTAGCCGTTCGGATCGCCGAGGCCGAAGTAGTTGCGGGTATAGTCGGGCAGCGCGACGCTGTTGATCCCGCTCGGCCACGGATTGCCGCGCGACAAGGCACCGCCGAGCAGCGGCACGTAGCCGAGCACGCCGCCATTGCCCATCCGCAGCAGATAGCCATCGTGATAGCGATAATCGCCATTTTCCAGCCCGCGCAAGCGATACCAGTCGCTGTTGCCATAGCGGTTTACATTGCGCGCCTGACCCGGCGGCAGGCAGCCGTTGTTCTTCTTGGCCAGACCCGGCGGGCACCCGTTGATCAGCCCGCGACCGCGGTTCCAGCGAGTTTCGACCCGGTCGCGATTGTCCACCACCCGGTCGTTGCGATCATTGTCCCAATTGGGGCCGCGATCGTCATTGCCGCGGCTCTTGCCCCGGTCGCCGTCATTGCCCTTGCCGCTGTTGCCGCGCATATCGACGATCGCCGGACCGCCGACGCTACGCTGCACCTGGTCGCGATCGATTTTCCCATTGCCCTGGCCGCGACCGGCATTGCCCTGAGGGTCTGCCTGACGCTCGGCTTGGCCGCCTTTGCCGCCACCTTTGCCTTGCCCGCCGCCTGGGTCGGCCTGAGCGGATACCGAAACGAGCGCGAGCACGGCGACGCTGGAAAGAAATTTACGCATGAATTGCTCCTTTGCGCCCCACAACGATTGGGCGAGCGGAGCGTTCCAAGCTGGGTCTCGGCCAGCGCCACAAAAAAAGGCGCTCCGGCTTTCCGGAGCGCCCCCATTAGCGTGTTTGATCAGTGGTTCAGGCGCTATAGTACATATCGAATTCGACCGCCGACGGGGTGGTTTCCCAGCGCAGCTGTTCGGCCCATTTTAGCTCGGCATAGGCGTCGATCTGCTCTTTCGAGAAGACCCCGCCCTGCAGCAGATAGTCGTGATCGGCCTCGAGGCATTCGAGCGCTTCACGCAAGCTGCCGCAGACGGTCGGCACCTGGGCGAGTTCGGCCGGGGGCAGATCGTAGAGGTTTTTGTCCATCGCTTCGCCCGGGTGGAGCTTGTTCTTGATCCCGTCGAGGCCCGCCATCAGCAGCGCGGCGTAGCACAGATAGGGGTTGGCCATCGCATCGGGGAAGCGGAATTCGACCCGCTTGGCCTTGTCGCCCGCACCGTAAGGGATGCGGCACGAGGCCGAACGGTTGCGCGCCGAATAGGCCAGCAGCACCGGCGCTTCGTAACCCGGGACCAGCCGCTTGTAGCTGTTGGTGGTCGGGTTGGTGAAGGCGTTGAGCGACTTGGCGTGCTTGATCACCCCGCCGATGAAATAAAGGCACATATCGCTGAGGCCGGCATAGCCGTTACCCGCGAACAGCGGCTTGCCGGCTTCCCAGATCGAGATGTGGGTGTGCATCCCGCTGCCGTTGTCGCCCTTGATCGGCTTGGGCATGAAAGTGGCCGACTTCCCGTAAGCATGCGCGACCTGCTGGACGACGTATTTATACACCTGCATCCGGTCGGCGGTCTGGACCAGCGTGCCGAAGGTCAGCCCCAGCTCGTGCTGCGCAGCGGCGACCTCGTGGTGGTGCTTGTCGCAGGGCAGGCCCATCTCGATCATGGTCGCGACCATCTCGCCGCGAATGTCGACGCAGCTGTCGATCGGCGCGACCGGGAAATAGCCGCCCTTGACGCCGGGACGATGGCCGAGGTTGCCGCCTTCATAATCCTTGTTGGTGTTGGTCGGCAGCTCGATGTCGTCGATCCGGAAGCCCGAACCGTCATAGCCGTCGTAATATTTCACGTCGTCGAACAGGAAAAACTCGGCTTCTGGACCGACATAGACCGTGTCGCCCACGCCGGTCGATTTGACGAAGGCTTCGGCGCGCTTGGCGGTCGAACGCGGATCGCGGCTGTAAAGCTCGCCGGTCGAAGGCTCGACGATGTCGCAGACCAGGATCATCATCGGCGTCGCGCTGAACGGATCGATATAGACCGCGTCGAGATCGGGCTTGAGGATCATGTCGGATTCGTTGATCGCCTTCCAGCCCTCGATCGAGGAGCCGTCGAACATCAAGCCGTCTTCCAGCTCATCCTCGCCGAGGACCGAGGCGACCATGGTCAGGTGCTGCCACTTGCCCTTGGGATCGGTGAAGCGCAGGTCGACCCACTCGATCTCCTCGTCCTTGATGCGCCCCAGGATGTCCTTTGCCTTAGCCATGTCTGCGTCCTTGCTGTTCCCCTCCCGCCCGCGGGAGGGGTTAGGGGAGGGCTTGTTATGGATGGGCTCGGACAACAGGCCCTCCCCCGGCCCCTCCCGCAGGGGGGAGGGGGGGTTGGGGAACTTTGTGCGTCCAAGATCGCGTCGTCGTCGCGCTCGCCGGTGCGGATGCGCAGCGCGCTTTCGATCGCGGTGACGAAAATCTTGCCGTCGCCGATCCGCCCGGTCTGCGCCGCAGCGGCGATCGCTTCGACCACGCGCTCGGCCAGGCTGTCCGCCACCACGACTTCGAGCTTCACCTTGGGGAGGAAATCGACGACATATTCGGCGCCGCGATAGAGCTCGGTATGGCCCTTCTGGCGGCCGAAACCCTTGGCCTCGGTCACGGTGATGCCCGAAACGCCGACTTCGTGCAGCGCTTCCTTCACTTCGTCGAGCTTGAACGGCTTGATGATCGCTTCGATCTTTTTCACGTAAACCTGACCCCTGCGCATGAAGCCCGCGCTGCACGCGCGCAGCCGGGTGTCCAAATGCCATGGCAGCATTCAATCCAAGAATCGTGCCAAAGCCGATATGCTCGCCCTAGGCGATGCGTAGGGCTGCGAAAAGAGCCGAATCGCAAGATTTGAATCGCCGGGGGTGGGCGAACGCAACTTTCGTTGCGTGGGCCGGATAGGGGCTTGCCTTAATTTTCGGCAGGCGTGCCTGAAAAATGGGCGATCGTCGTCCCGGACTTGATCCGGGACCGCTGGCCTCATCAACGCGACATCGGATTGATCCGGCCAGCGATCCCCGCGTTCGCGGGGATGACGCTAAAGCACCAGCCCCGCCGTCTCCGGCAGCCCCGCCATCAGATTGAGGCTCTGCACCGCCGCACCGCTCGCGCCCTTGCCGAGGTTGTCGAGCCGCGCCACCAGCCGGGCCTGCGTCCCGTCGCGCGCGCCGAACACCCATAGTTCGAGCTTGTCGGACGGGGCCATCGAGGCGCGCAGCAGCAGTTCGTCGGGGCTGTCGGCGTAGACCTTGACGATCGCGCTTTGGCCATAAAAATCGACCAGACAATCGCGCAAGCCATCGACCGGCGCGGCGCGGGTCATCTGCGAGAGGTGCAGCGGAACCTCCACCACCATTCCGCGATGCGCCGGGATAACGGCAGGCGCGAAGACCGGCGGATGCGCCAGCCCGGCATAGGTCTGCATCTCGGGCACATGCTTGTGACCCAGCGCGAGGCCGTAATCGCGATAGGCGATATCGCGATCCTCCCCGAACCGCGCGATCAGCGCTTTCCCGCCGCCCGAATAGCCCGAGACCGCGTGGCAGACATAGGGCCAGTCCGAGGGCAGCAGCGCCTTGCGCACCAGCGGGGCGAGCAGCGCGAGGAACCCGGTGGGGTAACAGCCGGGATTGCTGACGCGGCTGGCCGCAGCGATCTTGCTGCGCCCGACCAGTTCGGGAAAGCCATAGGTCCAGCCTGGCGCGACGCGGTGCGCGCTGGAGGCATCGATGATCCGGACCTTGGCCCCCTCGGCCAGCGCCACCGCTTCGATCGCGGCCTCGTCGGGCAGGCACAGCACCGCAAAATCGGCGGAATGATAAGCATCGCGGCGGGCACCGGCATCCTTGCGCTGCGTTTCGTCGAGCAAAATCAGCTCGAACTCGGCGCGCGCGGCCAGCCGCTCGACAATCTCGAGCCCGGTGGTGCCGACTGCACCGTCGATGAAGACTCGGGCGGTCACTGCGCTGTCAGGTGATCCAGCGGCAAATAGCCAACCAGCCCGCCATCGCCGACCTGACCCCACGCCCAGCCGCCCGACATATCGAGCACGTTGAACAGCGTATCCGCAGCCAGCTCGCCGATCGCCTCGCCATTGGTCTGCCCGGCGCCCCGCAGCGTCGCATCGGCCTTGAGCAGATGCGGCATCGGCACCGCATAATGCGGCACGAAGCACCGCCCCGCCAGCCCGATATGCGCCAGATCGCCGCGCACAGGCAGCCGCGCCCGGTCGAGGCAATCGCTCGGACCCGACAGCGTCAGCTGGCCGTTGGGGATGGTGCTGGCAGTCAATTCTGGCCCCGCAAAGGTGAAGAGCGGGCGATTAGCCGCCTCTCCCCCGGCAAGCAAGTTATCCATACCGCGCCTTGAGCATGTGGAACGCCGCCCTCAGCCCCAGCGCGTCGCCGCCTTTGGGGCGGCCGGGCTTGGCGGCGGGGCGCCAGGCGAAAGTGTCGAAGTGGGCCCAGTCGGTCCCGGCGGGGACGAAGCGGTCGAGGAACAGCCCGGCGACCGAGGCTCCGGCGTAGCCGTTGCTCGGGGCATTGTTGAGATCGGCAATGTCCGACTTCAAATATTCGCGGTAACTCTCGGGCAGGGGGAGCCGCCAGCAGGGGTCGTCATGGGCGAGTCCGGCGGCGAGCAGCGCTTCGGCGGTCGCGTCCTGCCGGGCCATCAGCGCGGGCAGGTCCGGGCCGAGCGCTACCCTTGCCGCGCCGGTCAGCGTGGCGAAATCGATGATCAGTTCGGGGTTTTCCTCGCCCGCGCGGGTCAGCGCATCGCCCAGCACCAGCCGCCCTTCGGCATCGGTATTGCCGATCTCGACATTGATCCCGGCGCGGCTGCCGAGCACGTCGCCGGGGCGGAAGGCATTGCCCGAGATCGCGTTCTCGACTGCGGGAATCAGCACATGCAGCCGGACCTTGAGATGCGCGCCCATGATCAGCCGGGCCAGTGCCAGCGCATGCGCCGCGCCGCCCATGTCCTTCTTCATCAGCAGCATGCCCGAGGATGGCTTGATATCGAGGCCGCCCGAATCGCAGCACACGCCCTTGCCGACGATGGCGATTCTGGGATGTTTGGGATCGCCCCAGTGCAGCTCGATCAGGCGCGGGGCATGGCTGCGCCCCGCCGCGCGACCGACCGCGTGGATCATCGGATAGCCGGTGTGGAGCGCATCGCCCGCAGTGACCTTGAGCTCGGCCCCAAACTTACCTGCGTAGGCCTTGGCGAGCGCGGCGGCTTCATGTTCGAGCTGCGCCGGACCCATGTCCTCGGCGGGAGTGTTGACCAGATCGCGGACCAGCGCGGTCGCCGCCGCTTCGGCCAGCGCCGGGTCGATCGCCTTGACGTCCTTGGTCAGCAGGATGCGCGGGCCTTCGGTCGATGGCTCGGCGCGGTAGCGGTCGAAGCGGTACTGCCCGGTGATCCAGCCGAACAGGGCTTTCCCGGTTTCGCCTGCAGCCAGCCGATAGGTCCCTGCGGGGAGTGTTTCAGCAAGCTTGGCGAGGCACCAGCTCGACAGGCTGGCGGGATCGGCCACGCCCGAGACCACGAACCAGCCGTCTCCATCGGGCAGGATCGCACTCTCATAGCCGCCCGCTTCGAACTTCTGTGCGGCCAGCGCGGCGCGCTGGGGCGGGGTGAGCGCCTTGGCCCAGCCCTCCAGCCCCGCCTTGTCGGTCAGGTGGATCGGGATGGCGCTTTGCCCCCGATCGGGTCTGACGAGGGGGGCGGGCTGGATCACGGCGTGTTTGTCGGTCATGCGCCGACCCTAGCCAATCCCGCGCCCGATGCGCGAGAGGAAACTGTCCGATGCCATCTCGCAATCCGGCGCGCAGATTGCTACAGGGCGGGGCATGACCCACTACCAGACCGTCGCCGCTGGCGAGACCGTCCTGCGCGACGGTACGATCAAGCTCCATGGCCCCGAGGGCTTCGCCGGCATGCGCGCCGCAGGGAAGCTGGCCGCGTCGATCCTCGATGCGCTGGTCCCGCTGGTCCAGCCGGGGGTAACCACCGGCGAGCTCGACGATGCGGTGCGGCAGATGACGCTGGCTGGCGGGGCGGTGCCGGCGACGCTCGGCTATCGCGGCTATGCGCATAGCTGCTGCATCTCGGTCAATCATGTGGTGTGCCACGGCATCCCCTCGGACAAGGCGCTCAAGGATGGCGACATCGTCAATATCGACGTGACCCCGCTGCTGGATGGCTGGCACGGCGATACCAGCCGGATGTACCTCGTCGGCGATGTTCCGCTCAAAGCGCGGCGACTGGTCGAGGTGACCTATGAGTGCCTGATGATCGGGATCGACAAGGCCCGGCCCGGTGCGCGGCTGGGCGATGTCGGCGCGGCGATCCAGCGCCATGCGGAAGGCAACCGCTACGGCGTGGTGCGCGAGTTTTGCGGGCATGGGTTGGGCCGCCTGTTCCACGATGCCCCGGAAGTCGTCCACGCGGCGCGCGCCGGGACCGGACCGGAACTGCGCCCGGGGATGTTCTTCACGATCGAGCCGATGATCAATCTCGGCAAGCCCTCGGTGAAGTTGCTCGAAGACGGCTGGACGGCGGTAACCCGCGATCGGTCCTTGTCGGCCCAGTTCGAACATTCGATCGGCATCACCGACACCGGCTGCGAGATTTTCACTGCGAGCGAGACGGGGCTGGATAAGCCGCCTTATTGAGGCGAGCGTTACGCGGGTCCTTCGACGAGCTCAGGATGAGCGGGTCTTGGGAAATACGGCCAAAGGTCCGCTCATGCTGAGCCTGTCGAAGGCCGCGCGCAAACTTAACCGCGCGCGCTCCGCACCGCCGCCGCGCCGGCAAAGGGGGCCAGCGCCAGCAGTAGGAGGCTGACCGCGCCGGTCAGCGCGAGTCCGCTCTCGCCTCCGGGCACAAGGCTGCCCGCGCCGAAGATCAGCAGCGGCACTGCGAGCGGGATGACCAGCAGCCCGGCCAGCGCCGCACCGCCGCGCAGCCCCGCAGTCAGCGCCGCGACGATCACACCGAGTGCGGCAAGGCCAGGCGTTCCGGCCAGCAGCCCCAGCTCAACGATGCGCAAGGTCGCACCATTGATCCCGAGCAAGGCGGCGGCGGGTACGGCGGCGAGCATCAGCGGCGGGCCGAAGCTCAGCCAATGCGCAAGCACCCGCACCGCGATGATCGCTTCCTCGGAAATCCCGCGCAACGCCCATTGATCGAACATGCCGAGCTCGAGATCGGGCTCGACCAGCCGGTCGAGCGGAAGGATCGCGGCGAGCAGCGCGGCGATCCAAATCACCCCGCCGCCGGTCCGCGCCAGCAGCGGCGCGTCGGGACCGATCGCAAAGGGAAACAGCATCGCCACCGCGAGGAAAAACAGCAGCGGCAGCACCGTCCCGCCCCGCCGTCCGCCCAGCAGCAGCAGGCCGAGATCGCGGCGCAGGAGCAGGAGAAGCCGCGCGCTCACGCCGCGTATCCGGCAAGATCGAGGGCCTGCATCCCATTAAGAGCAAACGGCTGATGCGACGCGACCACGCAAATCCCGCCCGCGCTACAATGCTCTGCCGCCAGTTCCTGAACCAGTGCTGCGGCCTCGCGGTCCAGTCCATTGAGCGGCTCGTCGAGCAGCCAGATCGGCGCAGCTTGCCCGATCAGCCGGGCAAAGGCGGAGCGTTTGCGCTGGCCGGTGGAGAGATAGCGCACCGGCACATCGAGCAAATCGCCCAGACCGAGCCGGTCGGCAATGGTTTCGCGCGCAAGGAAGCCGACCCCGTCGAATTCCGCCCAGAACGCCAGCGTCGCACCCAGCGTGCGATGCGGATCGAGTGCAGGACGTTCGTCCAGCAGAGCGATCGCTCCAGTGCTTGCGATCTGCCCCTCCAGCGGCCGCAGCAACCCGCCAAGTATCCGCAGCAGGCTGGTCTTGCCAGCGCCATTGG
>JANOOJ010000103.1:0-2563 GCA_031421295.1 Novosphingobium sp. | reverse complement strand
TCCAGTCCCTGCCGCAGAAGCACGGCGTTGCAACACACTACCCCCAGATAGGTAGTCCTGACAAATGAACAACGCGTGGATGGCCGATGCGGTGCAATTTTCCGCTGGCCCGTTGCCGCCCGCGCGCGCCGGTGCTAGTCGCGCGGCCAATTCACCCGATTTCCAAACTAACGCGCACGAAAGCGAACTCTGCCATGGCCGACGAAGGCAACGTCCTCACCGATCTCGATCTCGATTCCACCGCGCCGGTGGCCAATGGCGAGGACACCAGCCCCGCTGCCGGGATTATCTCGCAATATGTGAAGGACCTTTCGGTCGAGAACCCCAATGCGCCCGAAAGCTACAACTGGCAGGACCCGCCGCAGATCGACGTCCAGTTCAACATCGCTGCGCGCCAGCTGAGCGACGAAGTTCATGAAGTCGAGCTCAAGATCCAGCTCTCGGCCAAGGCGCAGGGTGGCACCGCCTATATCGTCGATCTGGCCTATGGTGGGCTGGTCGGCTTGCGGAACCTTGACGAGCCGCAGGTCCACGCCTTCATCTATGCCGAAGCGCCGCGCATCCTGTTCCCCTTCGCCCGCCGGATCATCGCCGACGCGGTGCGCGACGCGGGCTATCCGCCGCTGATGCTCGAGCCGATCGATTTCAACGGTCTTTATGTCCAGCAGCTCGCCGCGCAGCAGGATCAACCGGCCGCCGAAGCGCCCGTCGGCAACGCCTGATCCTGCCGGAGGCGCAGGCAAAAATATGAGCCTGATCAAAAACGTCGGCACGATTGGAGGGCTCACCGCCGTCAGTCGCGTTTTCGGGTTCGCCCGCGACATGCTGCTGGCCCGCGTGCTCGGCGCGGGGCTGGCGGCGGATGCCTTCCAGCTCGCCTTTACCCTGCCCAACACCTTCCGCCGCTTGTTTGCGGAGGGCGCGTTCTCGGTCGCCTTCGTGCCGATGTACAGCCGCGCGCTCCACGGAGATGGCGGCGAGGCGGCGGCGGAGAAATTCGCCGACGATGTGCTGGCGGTGTTCGTCTGGGTGCTGCTGGCATTCAGCGGGGTCGCAATGATCGCCATGCCCGCAATCGTCTGGCTGCTGGCCAGCGATTTTGCGGCGGTGCCCGGCAAATTCGAGCTTTCGGTGCTGCTCAGCCGGATGACCTTCCCCTACTTGGGGCTGATCAGCCTGGTGGCGATGCTGTCGGGCCTGCTCAACGCCCGTTCGCGGTTTGCGCCGGGCGCGATTGCCCCGGTGCTGCTCAACATCTGCCTGATTTCGGGGATCTTGATCGGCTGGAAGCTGCGCGGGACCAGCGGCGACGATACGATTGTGGCCACGGCGCTGGCAATTTCGGTCACGGTGGCGGGGATCGCCCAACTCGCCTATCTGTCATGGGCGGCGCGCCGCGCCGGGGTGCGGCTCAAGCTGACCCTGCCCAAGCTGACCCCCGAGGTCCGCAGGCTCGGCACGCTGATCCTGCCCGCGACCTTCGGGGCCGGAATCTACCAGATCAGCCAGTTCGTCGATACGTTCTTCGCCACGTCCTTGCCGCAAGGGTCGCTGACCCTGCTAAAACTGGCCGACCGGCTCAACCAGATGCCGTTGGGGATTGTCGGGATCGCGCTGGGCACCGCGATCCTGCCGATGCTCTCGCGCCACATCCACAGCGGCGCGAAAGGCGAGGCGCAGCGGCTCCAGGCCAACGCGTTCGAGATCGCGACGCTGCTGACCCTGCCCGCCGCCGCTGCCTTGGCAGTCTGCGCCCCGGCCTTCGTCACCGCGTTCTTCGTTGGCGGCAAGTTCACTGTGGGCGACGGCGCGCTGATGGCTCAGATCGTGGTTGCGCTGGTCGCCGGGCTGCCCGCCTATGTGATCGTCAAGATCCTCAACCCCGGGTTCTTCGCGCGCGAGGATACCCGCACCCCGGTGTGGACCGCGCTGATCTCGCTGACGGTCAATATCGCGATCAATCTGGTGGTGGTGCAGCGCTTCGGGATCGTCGGACTCGCGGCGGCGACCGCCTGTTCGGCCAGCCTCAATTGCCTGCTGCTCTATGCGATGCTGCATCGGCGGGGCTGGTTCCGGTTTACCGCAAAGCTGGGCGCGCGCATCCTGCGCCAGTTCATCGCCACCGCCGCGATGGCCGGAGTGCTGTGGTGGATGATGCCGCGCTTGCACGATCGCTTCGATGGCAGCGTGTTCGAGCGGGTTTGGTCGCTTTCTGCACTCGTCTTTGCGGGCATGGCGGTGTTCTTTGCGGTCGCGTTCCTGACCGGCGCGCTCGACAAGGACCTGCTCGCCCAGCTACGGCGGCGGCGACCGCCCCGCACCGCAGCGGACGATAAAATCCTCGAAGTAGAGTAATGCGCATGCGCGTCGTTTCCGGAATCCAGCCCACCGGCAATCTCCATCTCGGCAACTACCTTGGCGCGATCCGCAACTGGGTGGCGATGCAGGACGAGTTCGAGTGCCTCTATTTCCTCGCCGATCTCCACGCGATCAGCCAGCCTCACAATCCCGCCGAACTGGCAGCCAACACGCTGGAGATGACCGCCGCGCTGGTCGCCTGCGG
>JANOOJ010000102.1:0-2543 GCA_031421295.1 Novosphingobium sp. | reverse complement strand
GGCGGGGCGGGCTCGTGCCGGCTCCACCTCGGTTCGCCGCGCGCGCGGCGGCCGGCTTCGGCGACGCGGTACAGCTCGCGTTCGTGTTCCATCCGGGCCTCATAGATCAGCGAGAGGCGGATCGAGCGGGCCTGGTCGCTTTCGCCGCGGCGGCGGCGCAGCGGTTCGGGCTCGGACCACAGCCTGGCCTCCTTCTGGTGCAGGTAAAGCAGTTGCAGTGCCTGGCTCGCGGTCATCGGCGGGATTGCGGGGGGCTCGTTGTCGCGCCAGTGGTCATACTCGTGACCCTCGTGCGACCAGCCCGCGAGCAACGCCGCCTCAAGGGCTTCGTAGCCGCGTTGCAATGCCAGCCGCCATTCGCGTGCAAAAGCCGGGTTGGCGCGCTTGTGGTGATAGAACGCGGCGTGGCTGAACCCGGCGGCTTTGGCGGCGAGCCGGACGTTGGCGCTGGCGCTGAGCGCGGCGAGGAAGCGCTGCTGCGCGGGCGCATCGATCCGCCCGGGCAGCGCGCGGCGGAGCTGGAGGCGGCCCGACTGGGTGCGGACGATGTGGGGCTGGCCCCCGTCCAGCGGGACTTTTGCGTTCAGGGCGGCGTGGGCCAGCGCGAGCGCGGCGTCCCATTGTGCGGCAAAGGCGGGGTGCGCGACGCGGCGCTTGGTGAACTTGGCGCGGTGTGCGCCGAGGCGGCGGGCGGCCTCGCGAACGTTGCCGGTGCGGCGCAGTTCGCGCAGGAAGGCGGCGTTCTCCAGCGTCTGGGTGCGGGTCAGGGCCCGTTCGGCAGGCTCGGGGTGCGCGGTGGGAGTCATGCCCGCCACCAGTTCTACCCGGATTTCCTACATTGCAAGTCCCGGACCGGCTTTAGCGGCGGCACGCCTCGGTCGTGCCCGGGGCGGTCGACAGGCGCGTGGACGCATCGCGTGAGGTGCTCAGCACGATGCCTTCGGAGGTACACCGGCGAAGCTGAAAGCGCACTTTTCGCGCCTTGAAATCGAGTGAAACCTTGCGAAAGGTCTCCATCAGATCGGTGCCGAGCAGCAAGGCTGGCCGCTCCGACAAACCGAACACCGCGAACGGCGGCACCTCGGCGAAAGCGATCGGCACATTGCGCAAAATTACCGAGCCAAGTCGGATTTCGGCGACGGTCGCCAGTTCCATGCTCATCGTCACGCCGGTCACACCGGTCACTTCTATGGTCGTAAACTTGTTGCGGTTGCCCCGGATCAGCCGGTTGCGAAGCGCGAGATTGCCGATGGTAATTTCCGACCCGGTGTCGATCACCGCATCGACCGGCCTGCGGTTGGCTTGGGCTTGGGTGAGAATCAGCTGGCCGCGTTGCAGACGGGCCGTCACGACAATTTCGCCATCGAGCCGGGGCGATGGCCGCCGCGCGTCATCGACGCTGATCAGGCGCTTCTCGAAATCCATCATCAGGCGCTGCTCGACCAGTGCGTCGAGCCCGACCATTCCCTCGGCCCCCAGATCGCGGTCCTTGAGCGCGGGAAGTTCCAGGTTCCGGATCGTACTGGGTCCAAGTTGCAGCTCATCGACGAGCACCCGATCGACTCGCCTGCTCTCGGTCATGCCATTGAGAAAAACTGGCGTACCGCTTGGCAATTGCAGCGTTCGGGCCATTCGCTCGCCGATTACCGACGTGTCGGCGCCGCTATCGACCACGAAGCGGTAGGGGCCTTGCCCATTGACCTTCACGGCGACGGTCATCCGCGTGCGCAGCTTGCGCGCGTCGATGGCTTCGCCGCCGATTACCAGCGTATCGTCGATCACGGCGGGCGGAAGCTGGGGCATCCGCGCAGCCGGATCGAGTGGCTCGGGCTTCCCGGCGGCAAGCAATGCCAGGCCCAGCCCGATAGTCAGCATGGCACGAAGGGTGGCTGGGTGGACGATACGTCTCATGCAGGCAGGCTATGGCAGGCCAATGGGAGCGTCCAGCGAGTCTCGACCAAGGTTGCATTCGGATCGTCGTTCGCCTAGGCGCGCGCTTCGGCTTTTCGGGTCGATTCCCCGCGGGAGGACAGCTTAGGCTATCCGCTTGACCGCTCACTCTGAGGTTTCCTGCTGAAAACGCAGGGCCAACAGGAAGAAAGGAGGCCATCTCGTGGCCAAGAAGATTACCGGATATATCAAGTTGCAGGTGCCGGCCGGTGCCGCCAATCCCTCGCCGCCGATCGGGCCTGCGCTGGGTCAGCGCGGGGTGAACATCATGGAATTCTGCAAGCAGTTCAACGCTGCCACGCAGGACGCCGACAAGGGCACCCCGCTGCCCACCGTCATCACCGTGTTCGCCGACCGCAGCTTCACCTTCGTCACCAAGACCCCCCCGGCGAGCTATCTGATCAAGGAGGCCGCCGGGCTCAAGTCGGGTTCCAAGGAGCCTGGCAAGGTTTCGGCGGGGACGATCAAGCGTTCGCAGCTGGCCGAAATCGCCGCAATGAAAATGGCCGACCTCAACGCCAACAACGCCGAGGCCGCCACCCGTATCATCGAAGGCTCCGCGCGCGCGATGGGCCTCCAGGTTGTGGAGGGCT
>JANOOJ010000101.1:0-2305 GCA_031421295.1 Novosphingobium sp. | reverse complement strand
ATGGTGGTACCTCCTCGCAGATTGTGTATTGCTGATACAATACAGCAACGCTTCTTGCGCAAGAGGTGTTACGAAAAGGGCCGCTCCCTTGCGGGAACGACCCTCCTCGGTAGTGGCTTGGCGCGAACCGTCAGACGACGGTCGCGACCTCGTAGTACTTGGGGGCGTGCTCGTTGAGGATCGCGAGGATCTTCTGGAGCGCGGCGGGCTCGTCGGTCTTTTCCATCGCCGCAAGCTCGCGCGCCAGACGCGACGAGGCGGCTTCGAAAATCTGCCGTTCGGAGTACGACTGTTCGGGCTGATCGTCGGCCCGGAACAGGTCGCGGGTCACCTCGGCGATCGAGACGAGATCGCCCGAATTGATCTTGGCTTCGTATTCCTGGGCACGGCGCGACCACATGGTGCGCTTGACCTTGGGCTTGCCGGTCAGGGTCGCCAGTGCCTCGCGCAGGGTCTTGTCCGACGAGAGCTTGCGCATCCCGATCGCTTCGACCTTGTTGGTCGGCACGCGGAGCGTCATCCGCTCCTTTTCGAAGCGCAGCACATAGAGCTCGAGTTGCATCCCGGCGATTTCCTGCTGTTGCAGTTCGATCACCCGGCCAACGCCATGCTTGGGGTAAACGACATAGTCGCCAACATCGAAGGCGTTTGCCTTGACTGCCATGTATCGTCCTTTCACTCGACAGGATGCGGCGCCGGATATGCCGACGCGCGCGGTCGAGGAACCATGGACCCGATGGGCTGCGACCCGGTCCGATGCTCCATCAACCGATGGTAGTGCTCCTGCCTTTCAACCGTCCGTCTGCCGTCACGGCCTGAAAACCGCGGCAGTCGGCCAATTATATAGCACGCCCGCAACAAAATTACCAGAGCCGGAAATCCCGCGTCCACACATCGGTTTCACAACGCGTACGGATTGCATTCCATGCAAGCGGCGGGGGCGATTCGCCGCAGCGCGAATCGGGCCGGTTCAGTCGCCTTCGCCGGGTTCGGCCGAGAAGTATTTTTCGAACTTGCCGTCCTCGCCCTTGTGCTCGTCGGCGTCCTCGGGTGAATCCTTCTTTGTGGTGATATTGGGCCATTCGGCGGAAAATTTGGTGTTGAGCTCGAGCCACTGCTCCAACCCGCTTTCGGTATCGGGCAGGATCGCCTCGGCCGGGCATTCGGGTTCGCACACCCCGCAATCGATGCATTCGCTGGGGTTGATCACCAGCATGTTGTCGCCCTCGTAGAAGCAGTCGACCGGGCAGACTTCGACGCAGTCCATGTACTTGCACTTGATACAGGCGTCGGTGACGACATAGGTCATGGCGGCGGGTTCCCCTCGGGCGTGTCGGCTTGGCCTATTGGATTTGCGCGGCGCTCGTCAAGCACGCGGTAGCAGGCTTGCGCTTCGGACGCCGGGCCGCGCCGCCCGGGGAGCGCGACGATCTCGACAACCCGGACGTGCGCCGGGAAGGGCAAGGTCAGCACGTCGCCCGCCGCAACTGCCATGCCTGGCTTGTCGATCGGGCGCCCGTTGAGCCTGATATGCCCATCGCCAACCCAGTCCTGCGCAACTGGACGCGACCTAGCAAAGCGCAGGAACCACAGAAGTTTGTCCACCCGCACTAGCCGACCAGGGCGGCCAAGCCGGCGAATGCGCTGGAGGCTGGGGTCGGCAGCGGGCCGGGGTCCGACTGGCGTCTATTTGGCCGCCACCGCCAAACGGGCAGGGCTGGCGGGCCGTGAGCACCTGCTGCCAACGTGCGCGGCAGGCGGTGCTGGAATCCGGCCTGGCGCAGCAAGTCTGCATAGTTGGCGGTGCTGAGCCCCATCGAGATCGCCAGCGTCGGATCGAGCCGGAGCGGCATATGCCCGGACGCCACCCGCGCGCGGTGCGCGGCGTGGAGCAGTCGTTCGGCCAAGTCGATCCGCAGGCACTGCCCGCCGCACCGGCGGTATCCGGGCGCCAGTGCGGGCTGCGCGCCGAGCACCGGCGGCATGGCGTCAGGTGCAGGCTGTGCGTCGCGGTCGAGTGCGGCCCACACCGTGCGCGCCGCCGGGCGCAACATGGCCGGATGAAACAGGTCCAGCGCCCCGACCCGCACCCCCAGCGCGCGCAAGCCGCCGCGCTGCGCCTTGTCGAGTTCGTCCACACCCGACCCGGCGCGCTCGACGACTCCGCCCGCATCGACCAGCTGGATCAACAACGCCCGCAGCTCGGGCCGGGCGGACGGCGACTGGCTCGCCTCGACCAGCGGGCCGAGCGGGGCCAAGGGCCGGATCGCCCGGTCCAGCCAGCGGGCGAGAGCCGCGAGCAGCG
>JANOOJ010000100.1:0-4031 GCA_031421295.1 Novosphingobium sp. | reverse complement strand
TGCACCCACCTTGTTCTTGCGGTTGCGCGAAGCGACATCGAAGGCTTCGGGCTGCGTGCCGCCATGCGGATGTTCGGCAGCGGCGTAGAGATGCAGCGCGCGCATCTGGTCACGGCCCAGCGGTCCGCGCGGGATCATGCGCTCGACGGCCTTTTCGAGCACGCGCTCGGGGAAGCGGCCGTCGAGGATCTTGTCCGCAGTCACTTCCTTGAGCCCGCCGGCATAGCCGGTGTGCTTGTAATAGACCTTCTGCTTGAGCTTGTTGCCCGTCAGCTTGACCTTGCCGGCATTGACCACGACGACATGATCGCCGCAATCGACGTGGGGGGTGAAGCTCGGCTTGTGCTTGCCGCGCAGGAGATTGGCGATGATGACGGCGAGGCGCCCGAGCACCAGACCATCGGCATCGATCAGATGCCATTTCTTTTCCACCTCGGCCGGTTTGATCGACCGGGTGACCTTGCTGAGCGCCTTCATGGCCACTCCTTCCTGAAACTGGGGTCATTCCCATGAAATGTGCCGCTGCCGCTGCTAGGCGGACGCACGGAGAGGCGGCCCTTTCGTGCAAAGGGGTGGCGAAGTCAAGCATTCAGGCGGGTTTACGAAGAGGTAAAATAATACCGCCTCGTCGGACGCGGTCAGGATCGCTCGGTGGACAGCGACCATTCCTCGCGCGTTTCGCGGCGATCGCCGCCCAGATCGCTCACCACCACGCGCTCGATCGCTTCGAGCAAGCCACTGGTGGTGGAGGCCCGGGCCGCAGTCGAGACCGTCACCGTGCCTTCACTGCCATCGGGCAGCGCCAGCCGCTTGACCTCGCTGCGACGTCCCGAAGCCGGGCGAAACAGGTCACGCGGCCATTCTGCGCCCGTCGCACCGCGCCCCGCAATCGTTGTGAGGAAGGTCGCAGCCTGCGCCTTTTCTGGCAGACTCAGCGGCGAATGCGAGACACGCTCGGCCACCAGCGCGACACCATGGCCATGGACATCCGCCGGTCGTGCCAAAGTGGATTCGACAATCCGACCCGCTGCATCGAGCCGGATCGGGAACAGCCCATCGTCGGAACGCTTGCGTTCGAGCTCGGCAATCGCGTGGAGCGCGGGCGGGGCTTCGACCGCACAATCGATCAGCTGGCCATCCACCCTGTAGCCGAGGCCGTCCGCCACTATCCGCACGGCGTAACGGCGGCGGGTGAGCAATTCCTTTCCGCCGGTCAGCGACCGATGGATCGTGCGGGTCAGCACCAGTTCGGTGTCGGGCGGGGTAAATTGCGCGGTGTCCGCCGGGGCAATGGTTTGCGCGTTCAGCATCGCCGCAGGCATTACGGCGGCTACACCTGCCAGAAGGATTGCAGCACGCTTCATGCGGATACCTCCTTAATGCGCCGCCCGAGAATATGTGCGCCCCAGACAGTGCAAGCAACCAGCACCGCGCCAACCAGCTGGTGCAACACCGCCAGCCACAGCGCGATACCGCTCATCACCGTGGCAATCCCGAGCAGGATCTGGACACCGAAGGCCGAATGGATCGCACGCGATGCAGGTCGAACCCCGGACTGCTTCACCATGCGCGCCATCACCACCAGCGCGGCCACCACCACCCAGGCCCACCAGCGGTGCATGAAATGCAACAGGAACGGATCGTTGAGCACGGCGTGGAGTGTTCCGCCAGACCAGTCGATGCCTTCCGGGAACAGGTTTCCCTGCATCAACGGCCAGTCATTGGCGACCTGGCCCGCGCGAAGCCCCGCGACCAGCGCGCCGAGCAACAGCTGGAGCAGCAATGCCAGCAGCGTCACGCCCGCGAGAAAAGTTATCCTGGAGGCTCGCTCGCCCCGCGCCAGTGCGCGCAGATCGAGCGCGGTCCAGACCACGCCGCCGAGGGTGACCAAGGCCACCAGCAGATGAGTCGCCAGCCGGAAATGGCTGACCTTGACGTCGGCTGCGAGGCCCGAGCTGACCATCCACCAGCCGACCACCCCTTGCAGGCTGCCCAGCGCGAGCAGCGCCAGCAGGCGCGGCTTGTAGCCATCCGGGATGGCTTGCTTGACCCAGAACCACGCCAGCGGCAGCGCAAAGGCCACACCGATCAGCCGCGCGAGCAGGCGATGGACCCACTCCCAGAAGTAGATGAACTTGTAATCGGCCAGCGTCATCCCGGCCGGACCGTTGACCTGGGTATATTGCGGGATGCGCCGATAGGCGGCGAACTCGGCCTGCCACTGCGCATCGCTGAGCGGCGGCAGCGCGCCGGTGACCGGCTTCCATTCGGTGATCGACAGCCCCGATTCGGTCAGGCGCGTGATCCCGCCCACCGCGACGATCGATACGATCAGCGCGGCGATAAACCACAGCCAGTTGGCCAATGCCAGCGGGCGCGGAACCGATACGGTCCGCCGCGGCTGGGCCAGGTCAGGGTTGGCGAGCGTTGCCATCAGCATTTTCACTGCGTCCGGGCGCGGGAAAGCGCAAGCGGGATATGACATTCCAGGTGAGAGTCGCCAAATCCAAGGACCCGATGGTCAGCCCTTGTCACATGATACATTATCACATAACAGCGCCGGGCATGCGCAACGCCATTCTCTCGATTCGTACCCGGCTGGACCGGGCCGGGGTGTTTCTTTCGGCACTTTGTGCAGTGCATTGTCTTGCGGGATTGCTGCTCGTCACCGGACTGGGGCTGGGCGGGCAATTCCTGCTCGCACCGGCAATCCACCGCGTCGGGCTGGCGCTGGCGATTGGCGTCGCGCTGGTGACGCTGGGGCTTGGCGTAGCGCGCCACCGCCAGCGCGGACCCTTGCTGCTGGGCGCTACAGGAATCGCGCTGATGGCGCTCGCGCTGGCTGCCGGACACGGCGAGGCCGAAGCCGCGCTGACCATCGCCGGGGTTGCGCTGGTTGCGCTCGCGCATATCCGCAACTTGCGCCACGGGGTTTGAGCGCTATCTGCGGGGCATGACTGCCCCGCTCTCCATCACCGTCAACGGCGACCCCCGCCAGGTTTCGCCCGGCTCGATCGCCGATCTGGTCCGCAGCCTCGAACTCGATCCCGCCAAGGTCGCGGTCGAGCGTAACGGCGAGATCGTCGCGCGTTCGACGCTGGCGCAAGTGCCGCTGGCCGCAGGTGACGTTTTGGAGATTGTCCATTTCGTCGGCGGCGGCGATCATCAGGATTCCTGGACCGTGGCGGGCCGGAGCTTCACCTCGCGGCTGATCGTCGGCACCGGCAAGTACAAGGACTTCGCGCAGAACGCTGCGGCGGTTGCCGCATCGGGCGCCGAGATCGTGACTGTCGCGGTGCGCCGGGTCAATGTAACCGACCCCAAAGCGCCGATGCTGACCGACTTCATCGATCCCAAGCAAGTGACCTACCTCCCCAACACCGCAGGCTGCTTCAACGCCGAGGATGCGATCCGCACCCTGCGGCTGGCGCGCGAGGCGGGCGGCTGGGACCTGGTCAAGCTCGAGGTGCTGGGCGAGGCGCGGACGCTTTATCCCAATATGCGCGAGACCCTGCGCGCGACCGAAGTGCTGGCGAATGAAGGCTTCCTGCCGATGGTTTATTGCGCCGACGATCCGATCGCGGCGAAGCAGCTGGAGGAAGCCGGCGCGGTGGCGGTGATGCCGCTGGGCGCTCCGATCGGCTCGGGGCTGGGGATCCAGAACCGGGTGATGATCCGGCTGATCGTCGAGGGCGCGAGCGTGCCGGTGCTGGTCGATGCCGGGGTCGGCACCGCCTCGGATGCAGCGGTGGCGATGGAGCTGGGCTGCGACGGCGTGCTGATGAACACCGCGATTGCCGAGGCCAAAGACCCGATCCGCATGGCCCGCGCGATGAAGCTCGCGGTCGAGGCGGGGCGCCACGCTTATTTGTCGGGCCGCATGGCGACGCGCAAATATGCCGATCCGTCGAGCCCGCTGGCCGGGTTGATTTAGAGTCCTTTTCTGCCTCCCGGCAGATCGCGGCACCGGCCCGCTCCCCCGCCCGGCCACCCAGTGCATACCATCTCGTTGGGTGGCCGGGCGGGGAGCG
>JANOOJ010000099.1:0-3954 GCA_031421295.1 Novosphingobium sp. | reverse complement strand
GAAAGGACGATACATGGCGATCAAGGCAAATGCCTTCGATGTTGGTGATTACGTCGTTTACCCCAAGCACGGCGTCGGCCGGGTGATTGAGCTGCAACAGCAGGAAATCGCCGGGATGCAGCTTGAACTCTATGTGCTGCGCTTCGAAAAAGAGCGCATGACGCTGCGCGTGCCGACCAACAAGGTCGAAGCGATCGGGATGCGCAAGCTCTCGTCGGACAAGACTTTGCGCGAAGCACTCGATACGCTCACCGACAAGCCCAAGGTCAAACGCACCATGTGGTCGCGCCGCGCGCAGGAATACGAAGCCAAGATCAATTCGGGCGATCTCGTCTCGATCGCCGAGGTCACGCGCGACCTGTTCCGTGCCGACGATCAGCCCGAGCAGAGCTATTCCGAACGCCAGATCTTCGAAGCCGCCTCCTCGCGTCTTGCGCGCGAACTCGCGGCGATGGAAAAGACCGACGAACCGGCCGCGCTGCAGAAGATCCTCGCGATCCTCAACGAGCACGCGCCGAAGTATTACGAGGTTGCCGCGACCGCCTGACGCTCGCGCACGATCGATCACCGAGGAGGGCCGTTCCCGAGAGGGGCGGCCCTTTTCGCAGGTGCGCAACAATGGCGGTTCATTGCCTGCTAACCCCGCGCTGCTATACCGGCCGCTTGGGTCTGGTCGCAGCGCGGGGAGTTATTGTGCGAAAATCGCTGGTGATTGTACCACTGCTGGCGCTGGGGCTGAGCGGCTGCATCGCCCGGACGCTGGTCGATGTCGCCACCGCGCCGGTGCGCGTCGCGAGCAAGGCGGTCGATCTCGCCACCACCAGCCAGTCCGAAGCCGACGAACAGCGCGGCCGCGAAATCCGGCGGCGCGAGGAACGGCTGGGCAAGCTCGAGCGCGATTATCGCGAATATTCGGACGATTGCGCCGAGGGCAACAACGCCGCCTGCGCGCGGCGTGATGTGGCCTATGGAGAAATCCAGGCCTTGCTCCCGACGGTGCCGGTGGAGGCAGAGCGTTAGGCCAAGGCGGCGCGCGTCCTTCGACAAGCTCAGGACGAGCGGGTTCGGGTTTTCAATCTACGTTCCAAAATCCGCTCATGCTGAGCCTGTCGAAGCACCCGCGCAACGTCGCCTTCAAGCTGCCGCACGGCGCAGGCGGTCGTTGATCGCCGCGCCGATACCATCCTCGGGGATTGGCGCAACCGCAATATCCGGTCGATCGGATGAAGCCCCCGCATGCAGGCCCGCGTAAAGCCGGGCCGCTGCCTCGGCGAGATCGCCGCCGGGCGACAGGTTGAAATCCCCTGCCACCGCGCCGAACCCCAGATGGAATTCCTCCGCTTTGGCCGAGATCGCTTCCAGCCGAACCGGCTTTCCGGGCGCGTAATGGCTGGCGAGTTGGCCGGGTGCTTCGATTCGATGCGCCGTCGTAGCGTCCTTCCTCCCCCCAATAACCGCAGAGATCTGCGCTTCGGTGACCGGGCCGGGGCGCAGCACCTGCCAGCCGCCGTCGGCCCGCAGCGCGACAATGGTGGACTCGATCCCGGCGGCGCAGGCTCCGCCATCGAGGATCAGTTCGATCCGATCACCCAGCGAGGCCGCGACATGCGCCGGCGTGGTCGGGCTTACCCCGCCGCTGCGATTGGCCGAGGGTGCGGCGAGTGGGAGACCTGTCGCCAACAGCACCGCGCGCATCGCCGAATGCGCCGGACACCGCAGGGCAATCGTGGGCAGGCCCGCCGTGACCCCCGGAGTGATCCCCGCATCGGCGCGAAGCATCAACACCATGGTCAGCGCGCCGGGCCAGAACGCGGCAGCGAGGGCGTGCGCGCGGTCATCGAAGACTGCAAGGGCCTCGGCTTGGTCGACATTCGCCACATGGACGATCAGCGGATTGAAGTCCGGCCGCCCCTTGGCGCGATAGATTGCCGCCACCGCCGCCGCGCTGTCGGCCCGCGCGGCGAGGCCATAGACCGTCTCGGTCGGCAGCGCGACCAGCTCGCCACTGCGCAGCTGCGCCGCCGCGCGGGCGATACCGGCAGCGTCTGCGGCAATGATCCCCGAACGCTCACTCAAACCCTTGTCGGCCATGCCCCGCCGCTATAGGCGCTGGTGCGCAAAGCCAAGGAAAAGCGCGCATGGACTATACCCCGCCGACCGCCGACCAGGTCTTCGCGATCCGCGTCAACGCCGGGATCGACGAGCTGGCGAGCCACGCGCGCTTCGCCGCCGCGAGCCCCGACATGGTCGAAGCGATCGTCGAAGGCGTCGGGGCTTTCGCCGCTGGGGAATTCGCCCCGCTCAACCGGATCGGCGACACCGAGGGGGCCAAGCTCGCCAATGGCACGGTGTCGCTGCCCGCCGGTTTTGCCAAGGCCTATTCGGCCTATGTCGAGCAGGGCTGGAACGCGATTTCCGGAGCGGAGGAGTTCGGCGGACAAGGGTTGCCATTCACCCTCGCCTGCAACGTGCTGGAAAATCTCGGCACTGCCAACATGGCGTTCAACCTGCTGCCGATGCTGACCGTCGGCGCAATCGAATCGTTGCATCACCACGGCAGCGCGGCGCAAAAAGCACTGTACCTGCCCAGGCTGATCAGCGGTGAATGGTCGGGGACGATGAACCTGACCGAGCCGCAGGCGGGGAGCGATGTCGGTGCGCTGCGCACCACCGCAGTGCCACGCCACGACGGCACCTGGGGGATCAAAGGCACCAAGATCTTCATCACCTGGGGCGAGCATGAGCTGGCGCGCAATATCGTCCATCTGGTGCTGGCGCGCACGCCGGGCGCACCAGCGGGGACGCGCGGCATCTCGCTGTTCATCGTCCCCAAGCTCCACGTCGCGGCGGATGGCACGCTGGGGCCGCGCAACGATCTGCGCTGCGTGAGCATCGAGCACAAGCTGGGGATCAACGCCTCGCCGACCTGCGTGATGAGCTTCGGCGACAACGACGAATGCGTCGGCGAGCTGATCGGGCGCGAGAATGAGGGCATCAAAGCGATGTTCACGATGATGAATTCGGCGCGGATCAACGTCGGCAGTCAGGGCGTGCAGATCGCCGAGCGCGCCTTCCAGCAGGCGGCGTGGTTCGCGCGCGAGCGGATCCAGTCGGCGCGCGCCGGGGCAGCGGACAAGGCCCCGGTGGCGATTATCGAGCATCCCGACGTGCGCCGCACGCTGATGCGGATGCGCGCGCTGACCGAGGGTGCGCGCGCGCTGCTCTATTACACCGCCGGGCAGGTCGATCGCGGCGCGCTGGGCATCGAGGGCGCGCAAGCCCGCGCCGACTGCCTTGTCCCGCTGATCAAGGCCTGGGGCACCGACATCGGCTGCGAAGTCGCCAGCCTGGGGGTGCAAATTCACGGCGGGATGGGCTTCATCGAGGAGACGGGGGCAGCGCAGCACTATCGCGATGCGCGAATCGCGCCGATCTATGAAGGCACCAACGGGATCCAGGCGGCCGATCTGGTCACGCGCAAGCTTGGCTATGAGAATGGGGGCGTGCTGCTGGCGTTACTTGGCGAGATTGCCAGCGATGCTGCCGATTCGCCCGCGCTGGCGACGCTGGCAAACGAATGCGCCGGGATTGCGCGCTGGATGCTCGATAGCGCGAGCCTTGACGACCGGCTGGCGGGAAGCGTCCCTTACCTCACCATGTGCGCGACGGTGGTGGCCGGATGGCAGCTGCTGCGGCAGGCCCGCGCGGCGGGTGAGGCGGACGGGACGCTGGCAAAGACCAAGCCGGTGGTGGCGCGCTATTTCATCGAGCAGCTGGTGCCCGAGGCGTTGGGACTGAAAGCTGCGGCGATGGGCGGGGCCGCATTGCTTTACGAACTCGACGCCGAGGCATTGGCGGGATGAGCGCCGACTGGCTCGCTTGTCCCGCTTACGTCTGGGACGAGGCGGGGTCGCGCAGCGTTGCCCGGATCGACGCTCCGTCGCTCGAGCTGCT
>JANOOJ010000098.1:0-6390 GCA_031421295.1 Novosphingobium sp. | reverse complement strand
TCGTCGCTCGACGAACGGCTGGCCCGGGCACAGCAGGCCGAACAGGCCAGGACAGCGGTTTCGTCGGGCAACCTTGGCATGACGGGCAAGGGCTCGTCGCAAGGCAACCGGGTGCTGTCGACGCTGATTGGATTTCCGCTGGGCGGTGCGCTGATCGGCTGGTTTATCGACCGCCAGCTGGCCAGCACGCCCAAGGCGCTGCTCGTGTTGCTGTTCCTTGGAATAGCCGCTGCGGGCAGGGAGATTTGGCGGATTTCGAAGGAACGCCCGGAATAGTCCGGGCGCGTCGTTCGTTTGCAAATACGGGAATTACCGGGTGGCGGCTGAAGCCAAAATCGATCCGATGCACCAGTTCGCGATCTACCCACTGGGTGGCGGCGAGCTGACCGGCTCTGCATTTCAGTTCACCAACAGCGCGCTGTGGATGCTGATCGTGCTGGGCTTCATCTATGTGTTCATGCTGGGCGGCATGAAGCGCTCGCTGATCCCGGGCCGCTGGCAGGTTGCCGTGGAAGGCCTGACCTCGTTCGTCAGCGGCATGGTCAGCACCAACATCGGACCCGAGGGCAAGAAATATTTGCCCTGGGTGTTCACGATTTTCACTTTCATCCTGTTTGCCAACTTCATGGGGATGATGCCGTTCGGTGTCGTTCCGGCGGCGCATCCCTTCACCGTGACCAGCCAGTTCACCGTGACCGGGGTGATGGCGATCATCAGCTTTTCGATCGTCATCGTGGTCGGGCTGTGGAAGCACGGCTTCCGCTTCTTGTCGCTGTTCGTGCCGCACGGCACGCCGTTGCCGCTGTTGCCGCTGATCTTCCTGATCGAGCTGATCTCGTTCCTGGTGCGCCCGTTCAGCCTGATGCTGCGACTGTTCGTGGCGATGTTTGCGGGGCATATCCTGGTCGATGTGTTCGGCAATTTCATCGTCCAGGGAATCAACGCCGGCGGGTTCGGCTATGCGATTTCGGCGCTGTGCTTTGTGTTCATCATCGGGGTGAGCGCAATGGAACTGCTGGTCTGTGCGATCCAGGCCTATGTCTTTGCGCTGCTGACCTCGCTCTACATCAAGGATGCGGTGCATCTGCACTGAGCTTCGTTTCAACCGTTTGAATTTCAACAGGAGTTAATCATGGATCTCGCTTCAGCAAAGGTTATCGGCGCCGGTCTGGCCGCTATCGGGGTTGGCGTTGCCGCGACCGGTGTGGGCAATGTGTTCGGTTCGTTCCTGCAGGGCGCGCTGCGCAATCCGGGCGCGGCCGATGGTCAGCAGGGCCGTCTGTTCATCGGCTTCGCGGCCGCCGAACTGCTCGGCCTGATGGCCTTCGCGCTGGCGATGATCATCCTCTACGCCGTTTGATCGACACCGCTGAACCCCGTTTCCGGCGTGTCCGGAGCGGGGAACAGGCGCAGGGATAACCGATGCCTCAACTCAACCAACTCATGCTCGCCTATGCGTCGCAGTGGTTCTGGCTGCTGCTGGTGCTGGCGGTTATCTATATCGTGATCGGGCGGGGCATGGTCCCCAAGATCGAAGCGACGGTCGAGGCGCGCGACGCCCGGATCGCGGGCGATCTTGCCGCCGCGCAGCAGGCCCGCACTGCGGCCGATGAAGCCGATGCCCTGTTGCAGGCCAAGGCCGAAACGATGCGCAACGATGCGCAGGCGATCACCGCTGCGGCCAAGGCCAAGTCCACCACGCAGGCAGCAGACCGGGTCGCCAAGGCCGATGCGGTCATCGCCGAGACGCTCGCCAGCGCCGAAGCTGCGCTTGCCAAGGCCCGGACGGCGGCGCTGGCCGGGATCGAAGCGGTCGCGGTCGAAGCCGCGCAAGACATCGTCGCCAAGGTCTCTGGCCTCAAGGTCAGCGCCGCGAACGCCGCTGGCGCAGTGAAGGCAGTGCTCGCTCATGGTTGATCTCCTGCTCAGCGCCGCCGCCGCAGCGGGTGCCGAATCGCATGAAGCCGTTGCACCCTCGGCCTGGGGCTTCGATCCCGGCGGCTGGGTCGCGCTGGCGATGGTTGCGGTCATCCTGCTGATGCTGCGTTTCAAAGTCCCGGCGCTGGTGGCCGGAATGCTCGACAAGCAGATCGCCTCCATTCGCGAACAGCTCGATGCGGCTGCGGCTTTGCGCAAAGAGGCCGAAGCGCTCAAGGCCGAATATGAGGCCAAAATGCAGGCCTCGGCTGCCGAAGCCGAAACGCTCAAAGCTGCCGCGTCGCGCGAAGCCGATGAAATCGTCAAGCAGGCCGAGGCCAGCGCGGTCGCGCTGATCGAACGCCGCCAGAAAATGGCCGAAGACAAGATCGCCGCCGCCGAACGCGCTGCGATCGCGGATTTGCGCGCCATGGCCGCCGCTGCTGCGGCAACCGCCGCGCGCGGCATCATCGCCGAGAGCCACACCGCCACAGCGGACAAGTCGCTGGTCGATGAGGCGATTGCCGGGCTCTAAACTTTGGGCGAGGGGTCCAAATCCAAACCCGTCCCTGCTGAGCCTGTCGAAGCACTGCCCTCCTTTGTGAGGCTGGATGCAAGGCACGGAGAAAAGAGCAGCCCTTCGACAAGCTCAGGGTAGGCGGGTTGTGGGGTAGCGTTTCGGATTATTCACAACTTGTGCTGATTTTACGGCTCCAGCACGATCTTGCCGACCATCTCGCGCCGCGCCATCGCGGTAAAGGCTTCCCTCCACCCTGCCAGCGGCAGCACCCGGTCGACGCGCGGACGGAGCTTGCCCCCGGCCAGCAGCGCATGGACTTTATCGTCGGCTTGTCTGCCGCGCGCCGGAAAACGCCGCGCCCATTCGCCCGCGCGCACGCCAACGATCGAGAAGCCTTTGATCAGCGGGATATTGGTCGCGACCTCGGCTATGCGCCCCGAGGTAAAGCCGATCACCAGCAGCTTGCCGCCGAACGCCACGCAGCGGGTGCTCTCATCGAACACGTCGCCGCCGACCGGATCATAAACCAGATCGGCCAGTGCGCCGCCGGTGGCTTCCGCAACGCCCTCGCGGAAGCGCCCGGTGGCGAGGATCGCGGCATCGGGAGAATATTCGCGGGCGATTACTGCCAGCTTCGCCGCCGAACCCGAAGTCACGATCACCCGCGCGCCCAGCGCCTTGGCAAGATCGGCTGCGGCCAGCCCCACCCCGCCGCTCGCGCCATGCACCAGCACCCATTGCCCCGGCTGCAACTGCCCCAGCTCGACCAGCGCGACCCAGGCCGTGTGATACGCTGCGCCGAATGCCGCCGCCTGCGCGAAGTCGATCTGCGGCGGGATCACCCGCACGCCGTGTGCGTCGAGCACGGCAAGTTCCGCCATCCCGCCCAGCCGCGCACCGCCCATCACCCGGTCGCCGGGGACAAAGCCGCTGTCCGGGTCCGCCGCGATGACCTCGCCCGCGACGTCCATGCCGGGGGTGAAGGGCAGCGGCGGCTTGAGCTGGTACGCCCCGCGCGTCATCAGCAGATCGGGGTAGTTGAGCGAGACCGCGCGGACCCGCACCAGCACCTGCCCGGGCTTGCGCTCGGGCTCGGGCACAGAGACCACCGCGCAGCCCGAGAGGTCGGGCGAGAGCGACTGGACCTGCAGCGCCTGCATCGCGCTCAGAAGCTGTCCTTGGCGGCGCGCAGGGCCGCGAAGGTGGCCACGGCATCCCCGCCGCCCCAGCGCGCCTGCAACGCGGGATCGTCGGCGCGCAGGAACGGGTTGGTCGCCAGCTCGCGGTCGAGCGTGGTCGGCACGGTCCAGGCGTCGCGCGCGCGCAGTTCGGCGATCTTGGCGGCATAGGCGGCCAGCGCGGCGTTGTCGGGATCGGCGTGGAGCGCGAAGCGGGCGTTGGAGGCGGTGTACTCGTGCGCGCAATAGAGCAGCGTGGCCGGGGGCAGCGCCTTGATCCGGCTAAGGCTCGCCCAGAACTGCTCGGGCGTGCCCTCGAACATCCGCCCGCAGCCCAGCGCGAAGACCGAATCGCCGACGAAAGCCATACCCGCTTCGGGCAGGTGATAGGCGATGTGCCCATTGGTGTGCCCGCCGACGTCGATCACCGTCGCGGCGTGTTCACCCAACGTAACCGCGTCGCCATGCGCCACCACCCGGTCGGGCGGCGAGAGCTTGGCGACCTCGGCGGGGCCGGTGACGGTGCAGCCCGTTGCCGCCTTGATCGCGGCATTGCCGCCGGCATGATCGGGATGCCAGTGGGTGTTCCAGATCTGGGTGATCTGCCAGCCCTTCGCAGCCGCCTCGCGCAGATAGGCATTCGCATCGGGCGTATCGATGCAGGCTGTCTCGCCGCTGTCGGGGTCGTGGACCAGATAGCCGTAGTTGTCGGACAGGCAGGGGAACTGGTGAACTTCGAGCATGGCACTCTCCTGCCGCCAGTCTAGCGCGTCCGCACAAAAGCAAAAGCCCGCCCGGCCTGCCCCCGCTAAGGGACAAAGTGCGCCGGACGGGCCCTGCTGTCTTTTCGTCATCCCGAAAAAGCGGGGATCGCTGGCTGCCTGGTCAGACCTTGAGGCCAGCGGTCCCCGGTCGAGCCGGGGACGACGGCTCAGTCCTTCTTGTTCTTCAGCGCGGCACCGAGGATGTCGCCGAGCGACGCACCGGCATCCGACGAACCATATTGTTCCACGGCTTCCTTCTCTTCATGGAGCTGACGCGCCTTGACCGAGAAGTTGGGCTTCTTGGAACGGTCGAAACCGATGACCATGGCGTCGAACTTCTGGCCGACCTGGAAGCGGTCGGGGCGCTGTTCGTCGCGGTCGCGGCCGAGGTCCGAACGCTTGATAAAGCCGGTCGAGCCATCGTCGCCGGCCTGCACTTCGAGCCCGCCATCGCGCACTTCGAGCACCGTGACGGTGACGACATCGTTGCGCTTGAGCGCACCGCTGACCGAGGCAGCCGCGCCGCCGGCCGCCGGAGCGCCCTTTTCAAGCTGCTTCATGCCAAGGCTGATGCGCTCTTTCTCGATATCGATATCGAGCACGATCGCCGAGACCTGCTCGCCCTTGCGGTGCAGCGCCAGCGCGTCCTCGCCCGAGATACCCCAGGCGATGTCCGACATGTGGACCATGCCGTCGACGTCGCCATCGAGACCGATGAACAGGCCGAATTCGGTCGCGTTCTTGACTTCGCCCGCGACGGTCGAGCCCACCGGGTGATCGGCCGCGAACTGCTCCCACGGATTCGAGATCGCCTGCTTGAGGCCGAGCGAAATGCGGCGCTTGTCGCTGTCGACCTCGAGCACCATGACGTCGACTTCCTGCGACGTGCTGACGATCTTGCCGGGGTGGACGTTCTTCTTGGTCCAGGACATTTCCGAAACGTGGACCAGTCCTTCGATCCCGGCTTCGAGTTCGACGAAGGCACCGTATTCGGTGATGTTGGTGACCACGCCCTTGAGCTTGGCACCGACCGGATACTTGGCGGCAACGCCATCCCACGGATCGCTTTCCAGCTGCTTCATGCCGAGGCTGATGCGCTGGGTATCCTGGTTGATGCGGACGATCTGGACCTTGACGGTGTCACCGATGTTGATGACTTCGCTGGGGTGGTTGACGCGCTTGTAGCTCATGTCGGTGACATGGAGCAGGCCGTCGATCCCGCCGAGGTCGACGAAGGCACCGTAATCGGTGATGTTCTTGACGATGCCGTCGATGATCTGGCCCTCGGTGAGGTTGAGGATCAGGCCCGAACGCTGTTCGGCGCGGGTTTCTTCGAGCACGGCGCGGCGCGAGACGACGATGTTGCCGCGGCGGCGGTCCATCTTGAGGATCTGGAACGGCTGCGGCATGTCCATCAGCGGCTGCACATCGCGGACCGGGCGGATATCGACCTGGCTGCCGGGGAGAAACGCGACGGCGCCGTCGAGATCGACGGTGAAGCCGCCTTTGACCCGGCCGAAAATCACGCCTTCGACGCGCTTGCCTTCGCCGAATTCGCTTTCGAGCTTGTCCCAGGCGGCTTCGCGGCGGGCGCGGTCGCGGCTGAGCATCGCTTCGCCGTCGGCGTTCTCGACGCGGTCGACATAGACTTCTACCTCATCGCCCACGGAAAGGCCGTGCGGCTGGCCGGGCATGGCGAATTCGCGCAGGGCCACGCGGCCCTCGCTCTTCAAGCCAACGTCGATGACGGCCTTATCGTTCTCGATAGCGGTAATCGTGCCCTTGACGACGCGGCCTTCAAAGCCACCGGTGGCGGCATCGCCAAGCGTTTCGTCGAGCAGAGCCGCGAAATCTTCGCGGGTCGGATTAGCCACAGAGGCCATAGGGTTGGGTTCCTGTATCGATGTTTCCGGCCGGGCGGTTTTTCCGCCGGTCTTTCTCCGCCGTGGCATGATTGCCGAAGCGGGCCAAAGGGCCGATGCGCCCCGCCGGGCCGGATGCCGCGATGGGG
>JANOOJ010000097.1:0-3531 GCA_031421295.1 Novosphingobium sp. | reverse complement strand
GCGGGGCCGCATTGCTTTACGAACTCGACGCCGAGGCATTGGCGGGATGAGCGCCGACTGGCTCGCTTGTCCCGCTTACGTCTGGGACGAGGCGGGGTCGCGCAGCGTTGCCCGGATCGACGCTCCGTCGCTCGAGCTGCTCAAGGGGATCGACGCGCAGAAGGCCAGCGTCGCCGAGAATGTCGCACGCCATGCCCGGGACCACGCGGCGCACGACATGCTGCTATGGGGTGCGCGGGGAATGGGCAAATCGGCGCTGGTCCGCGCGTCGGTGGTTGCGGCGCAATCAGGGCATGACGGACGGCTGGCGCTGGTGCAAGTCGCCCCCGACGCATTTGCGTCGCTCACCCGGCTATTCGCCGTGCTGGGGGAAATCGACCGCCGCTTCCTGGTCTACATCGACGATCTCGGTTTCGAGGACAACGACAGCGTCGGCCCCCGGCGGCTGCGCTCGTGGCTCGAAGGTGGGGTCGAGGCGCGACCGGGCAATGTCCGGCTGGCCGTAACTTCCAATCGCCGCGCGATCGTCCCGCGCCACCTCTCGGAACAGGACGATCCGATCAATCCGCGCGATGCGGTCGATGACAAGCTCGCGCTGGCCGACCGGTTCGGGCTGAGCATCGGGTTCCACGCGTGCAGCCAGGACGATTATCTCGCAATCGTCGCTGGCTATGCCGCTGCGCATGACCTTGGCTGGGACGAAGCCGAAGCGCTCGAATGGTCCAAGCGCCGCGGCGCGCGTTCGGGCCGTGTGGCTTGGCAGTTCGTGACCGAGCTGGCGGGGCGAGCAGGCCAATCGCTCTAGAAAGTTCCGTTGGAAATCACTGCCCCGCGCCATCATCCTTCTTGAAGCTGGCCGAATAGCGCGCTTCATCGGGATCGCCCTTGAGGTCCTTGACGGGGGGCAGGCCGTTGCTGGCGACAAATTTGGGTGCGGCCGAGGGTGTTGATCCGCTGGCGATCACGCGCCAGATGATCCCCGCCGTATCGTCGCTGACCAGCAGCCCGCCAGTCTTTTCCCACGCCACCCAGGTCGGGCGGCCATGGGTGGTGCCCTTGCCGGTGAGGAAGCCGGTCAGCACCGGGATCGGCAGGCCTTGCGGATTGCCATTGGCATCGAACCGCACGAACACGACGTCATAGCCGCTCGGCGGCTTGCGGTTCCACGAACCGTGCCGCGCGATGAACGCCCCGTTGGCGAAATTCGCGCCGAGCCGGTGCCCGCCGGTGTCGAACGCCAGCCCCAGCGCCGCGACATGCGCGCCCAGCGCGTATTCGGGCTTGCGGACATAATCGTCGAGGAATTCGGGGGGGGTGATCTGCACGCGCTCGTCGATGAACTTCTTGTAGTAAACCCACGGCCAGCCGTAATGCGCGCCGACCGGCACATTGGTCAGATAATCGGGCACCAGATCGGGGCCAAGCTGGTCGCGCTCGTTGACCGTGGTCCACAGCTCGCCGGTCGAGGGGTTCCAGGCGAGGCCGTTGGCATTGCGCAACCCGCTCGCGAACTGGCGGTGGCTGCCGCTGGCAATATCGATCTCCCAGATTGCGGCGCGGCCCTGTTCGGCCTCGATCCCCTTTTCGGCGATGTTCGAGGCCGAACCGACCGCCACATAGAGCTTCTTGCCATCGGGGCTGAGCAGCAGATTGCGCATCCAATGGTTGCCCGCCGGGGGCAGGTCCATCAGCTTCACCGGCTTGCCCGCCAGCGCGATCTCACCCAGCGCGTAATCGAACGCCAGCACCGCGTCGTGATTGGCGATGTAGAGCTTGCCATTGCCCCAAGCGAGGCCCGAGGGCGACGACAGATCGTCCTTGCGCAGATCGAACCGCGCCTCGGCTTTGCCGTCGCCGTCCGCATCGCGCAGCAGCACCACGGTGTTGGGTGACGGACCGGTCGCGCCCGCGCGGCTCATCAGCTTGCCCGCGATCCATCCCAATGGCCCGCCCCCCTTGCCCGGGGGAGCGCGGGTCTCGGATACCAGAATATCGCCGTTGGGCAGCGTGAGCATGGTGCGCGGATGATCGAGCCCTTCGGCGAAGCGCACCACGCTCAACCCTTGTGCGGCGAGCGGCGCCTCGTTGGCGGCCCAGCCCACTGGTTCGGCGATCGAGACGCTGGGGATGCTTTCTTCCCTGGGATCGACCAGCAGCGGGGCGGTGCCCGACAATTCGGAGACCGTATGCTTGCCTGGAGTGCCCTGCCAGACCCACGCGACGAAACCGCCGACCAGGATGACAAATACCGCGAGGGCGATGAGCAGCTTGCGCATGAATGATGACATGCGATGCGAAATAGGGCCTGCGCGGCTAGGCGGCAACCATTCGCTGGAGTAGATGACCGATCATGTACGATTTTGCTCCCCAGCCCGGCCAACCCAAGCCCGAACTTTATGCGGAACTGGCCGATGCCGCCGCCGCGCTGATCGCGGGCGAGCCGGATCCTGTCGCCAATATGGCCAATGTCGCGGCGTTGATCTGGCAATTCGTGCCGCAACTCAACTGGGCCGGCTTCTACCGCAATATCGAGGGCGAGCTGGTGCTCGGGCCGTTCATCGGCAAGCCGGCCTGCATCCGGATTCCCTTCGGGCAGGGCGTGTGCGGCGCGGCGACAGCGACGGGGGAGACCCAGCTGGTCGCCGATGTCCACGCTTTTCCCGGCCATATCGCCTGCGACGCGGCAAGCCGCTCCGAACTGGTGGTGCCGGTGATGCGCGGCGCGGTGCTACTCGCGGTGATCGATCTCGACAGCCCAGAACCCGCGCGCTTCGATCCCGCGGATGCCGCCGGGATCGAATTGCTCGCGCGGACGATTGCTGGTTCGATCTAGGCTGTTTCAGTTACACTGAAACAGGTACGGCACCAGCCCACTCCCCCACCCGGCCACCCAATACTAGGGTTACCCTCTGGGTGGCCGGGTGGGGGAGTGGGCTGGTGCCGCTTCCACGTGAGGGGACGAGACTCGACGCGAACTGCGCCGAATCGGGACAGCCGCGAACCAGCGCGCGCCATCGCTTGGTTTTCTGCGCCTGACGATGCTAAATTCCGGGTTAACGCCGGGATTCGCGCCGGCACGATCAGGGGACTTCCATGCGTATACGCCGTAAAGCGCTGCTTCGCGCAGCCGCACTCGCCGCTACTCTGGCGTTCGCCGCGCCGGCGCTGGCGCATGATAGCCACCCCGCTCCCCCGGGCGCGCATCACGATATGCGGCCTGAGTGGCGCGAGCATGGCGACCATGCCCGGGGCGGCTGGGACGCCCGGCGCGACGACTGGCTCAATGAATGCCGCCGCCGCTATCGCACCGGTGACAATGGCGTGGGCGGGGCCGTGATCGGCGGCGTGGTCGGCGGCTTGCTTGGCAACCGGATCGGCGGACGCGGCAATCGCACCGCCGGGACGATCATCGGCGCGGGCGTTGGCGCGGTCGCCGGGGCAGTGATCGACCGGGCTGAAGATCGCGGCCACTCGCGCGGCCACGCGCGCGACTACTGCGAGAGCTATCTCGACCAATATATGGCCGGATAC